>CAXRHS010000257.1:0-2777 GCA_964230235.1 Myxococcota bacterium | reverse complement strand
GCTACACCATCGTGGTCAGCAACCCGGTTCTGGTGCCGGTTTCGTCCGCCACGCTGCTCGATCCGCTGCCGGTCGGGCTGCAGCCGGCGGCCGACAAGGGCCAGGGCGCCGGCGATCTGCTGCTGCCACCGGGCGTGCAGGCGGCATGGGAAGGCACGGTAGCCGCCAAGCCGCCGCAACTGCGGGTCGTTGGCCTGCAAGTCCAACCAGGCGAGTCGGTGACCTTGGCCCTGCGCGCCGTCGTCGACGCCAAGGCCCAGGGCGGCTTGACGATGTGCAACGTGGCCACCGTCCAGTTGCCCGCAGGCGGAGACGCCGGCGCCAAAGAATTCGCCAGCAAGCCCGCATGCGCGTCGGTGGGCGCAGTGGTTGGCCAGGGTCTGGTGCGCGGCGCCGTGTTTGAAGATGTCGGCGCCCAAGATGGCCTGTATCAGGCCGGCGCGGACGTGGCGATGCCCGGTTTCCAGGTGCAGGTGCTGCCGCTGGGCGGCGAGGGTGCGGTCATCGCCGCGCTTGCCGACAAGGCCGGGCAGTTTCAGCTGCAACAGGTGCCCGAAGGCAAGCGGACGGTGCGGGTGCTGTCCGGCCAGGGGGTGGTGTACCGCGAATTCGAGTGGGAAGCGCCCGGGGCGAGCGGTGGCGAATTGCCGATTGCGGTCAAACCGACCGGCCGCGTCTACGACGCCAAATCGGGCGAACTGGTCGGCAACGTGCGGGTGCTGCTGAGCTACGACGCCCAGGACCCGGTCGCGCCCGGCCAGCCGGTGCCTGCCGACGAGTTGCCGGCCGGCCAGCAAGGCCAGCTGACCGACGCGACCGGCGCCTACCTTTTCGCACCCAAGCCGGGCCGCGCCTACCGCATCGACGTTGCCGCGACGGCCGCCGGTCGCACCTTCCCGTCGCTGGTGCGCCAACCAGAGGGCATGCTGGCGCTGCTGGCCGGCGACGGCTTCGTGGTGCAAGAAGCGCTGCCCAAGGTGGCGACGACCCTTCCCAAGTACGTGACGCGCTTCAGCTTGCAGGGCAAGGCCGACCCGGTGCCGCCGCGCCACAACCACCTGCCGGTCGACAAGCTGGCGGCGCAGCTGCATGTGGCGGTGCGCCTGACCCGCAGCCAGGCGCAGATTGGCGAGCTGGTCGGGGTTACTGTCAAAGTCGTCAATGCTTCGAACACGGCACTGGTCGCCGACGCCCTGACCGGCCATGGCGGTGTCGAGCTGCGGCAGGTGCTGCCCGCAGGGTTGCGCTATGTGCCCGGATCGGCGCGCGTGGTCAGCCGCAAGGCGGGCGGCGCTGCCGTCGATGTGCCAGTCGGCGACCTGACCGGGCAACTGCTGACCGTGCGCAAGAAGGCGCACGCGACCGGCCGCGACGTCGGCTTGGATCTGCCGGCGGGCGGCGAGATCACGCTGACGCTGCTGGCTTCGGTCGGCACCGCCGCGGCGATTGGCACCGAGCAGACCACGGTTGTGCAACTGTTCGATACCGGCGGCATGGCGCTCAGCGACCGCGCCACCGCCAGCGTCCAGGTGGTGGCGGACCCGATTTTTGACCGCGCCGCCGTGATGGCCAAAGTGTTCTGCGACACCAATGGCAATGGCGATCAGGACCCCGGCGAAGACGGCCTGCCGGCGGTCCGCCTGTACACCGACACCGGCGAATTCGCCGCCAGCGACGTGGCCGGCCGTCTGCACTTCGTCAACCTGCCAGGCGGCTCGCACCTGTTCAAGATCGACGCCGACACCCTGCCCCCCGGCTCGGAGCCGATGGGCGACAGCAAGAAGGTGGCGTACCTGACCCGCGGCGTGATGCTGTCGCTGCAATTCCCGATCAAGTGCGCGCTCGAAGTGGTGGGGCCGGGACAGGTGCTGGTCGCGCCGCCCGACGACGTCTCGCCGATTGCGCCGGGCCCCGGCGTGGTGCTGGTCGAAGGCGACACGCGCTCGCTCGATCTGGCCATCGACGGCAGGAAACTGCCGCCGCGGTGGGTACACGCCGTCATCGCCCAAAGTGTGGACCGGCCGGCAAAGCTGGCCTGGGATGCGACCGCGGTGGTGCTCGGCCAGGACGGCGATCTAGCGGTGTGGACCGAGACGACCGGCAGTTTTGGCAAGTATGCGCTCGAGATCCGCGCGGTCACGGCCAGCCGCAAGAAAGGCGACCTGCTGTGGGAGTCGGTCCAGACCGGCGATGTGCCGCGCAAAGTGGCGTTCGTGCTGCCGAGCGGCGAAGGCAGCATTCTCAAACGCCTGGAGCCGGGCCAACGCTATGCGCTGCGCCTGCGGGCCGAAACGGCCTACGGCAGCCGGGCGATGTCGGCGTTTCTGCCGTTTGAAGTGCGCAAAGGCAATGGCCCGGCGGCGCTTGGCACCTGGCAGATTCCGAGCGTGCCGGTTCGCGCGACCGTCAATGGCCATAGCCTGGTGGTCGAGGACCATCTGGCGGTCCACCGCGTGCTGCGGCCCGAAGATGGCAAGCTGCTGGTCGGGGTGCGCAGCGCCGACGGCCGCGGTCGCGACGAGTTCATGACCCTGCCCAAGCAGGCCGGCAAGGACGCGGTGCCGCTGCCGGTTCTGGCCAAAGTCGATCCAGCGGCAGCGGCCGGCAAAGCGCCTGCGATCGTCCTGACGCCCAAAGCGGAGCCGCCGGCCCCACCGCCCGCGAAACGGGACCCGGTCGCGCGACCAGCGGTTGCCGAGCCCGCGCCGACGGTTGCCCCGCCCGCCCCAGCGCCCGCAGTGGCGGTACCCGCAGCGGCAACGCCAGTCGCCGCGCCG
>CAXRHS010000256.1:0-4940 GCA_964230235.1 Myxococcota bacterium | reverse complement strand
CCGGTACCGAAAACGCCGCCACCTTGCGCGCCCTGCAGTCTGTGGGCTTGTGTGAAGGCCCGGCCGCTTGTGCCGAGTTTGCCCGCGCAACGCCCGCGCGGCTCGCTGTGTGGGCTGAACTGACTGGCGCCACGCCGGTATGGGTCGTCGACGTTGCGGTGGCGGGACCGCTCAAGCGCACGGTGGTCCTGGTCGACGCCTGGACCGGGGCGGCCCTGCGCGCCACGCCTGTCGCGATCCACTGACACGCACGACCCAGTGCACACCACGAACACCCGAGGCCCCATGAACCGATCGATTGCCAGTTGGGCGGCCGCAGCGTTGGCTGGCTGGGCGATGGCCGCATGCGCCGCCGAGACCGCGACTCCTGCCGCTGGTGGAGCGGCGACCGCCGACGCCGGTTCCGATGCGGCTGCGACCGGCGACGCGAGCGGTGGGCAGGCAGATGCGGCGCAGGAGGTTGCGGCGGTCGATGTCGCCAACCAGGCCAAGGTCTACGCAGCCGACCCGCTGACCGACCAGAAGACCACGAGCCTTGTGACCCTGGTGCCGCCGACCGACCCCGACGGCAAGCTGACCGGTGCCTTCGTCGAGGTGCGCAATTGCCTGCCAGAGCCGGGCGGCGAGCCGATCAAGCGCGGCGGTTTTCCGATCGGCAGCCTGTGCCACGAGGTGCAGACCGTCCAGCGCGGCGCCGATGGCAGCTACCTGCACGTGGTGCCGCCGGCCCTGGACAAGGACAACAGCGACGCCTTTGCCGAGCTGATGATGTACCACCACGTCAACGTCATGCACTCGTATTTCAAGGATAAATTCGGATTGGACACCCTGGACTTTCCGCTGTACGCCCTGGTCAATGTCAACATCAACGTGCCGATGATGGGCGGGTGGCAGGGCTTTCCCAACGCCGCGTTCATGCCCAAAGAGGCGTTTGCCCAGTTCAACCTGCCGCCGCGAGAGAAGGGTGCCATCGTGTTCGGGCAGTACCAGAACACCGATTTTTCGTACGACGCCTCGGTCATCTACCACGAATACACCCACGCGATGATCGGGACCACGCGGCTACTTGGCGTGTTGGTGGACCCCTACGGGCTCGACAACCTGCCGGGCGCCATGAACGAGGGGTTTGCCGACTATTTTTCCGCCAGTCTGCGCAATTCGCCGATGATCGGCCCGTATGCGTTGGGTTTTGCCGGCGAGCACCTCAAGCGCGACTTGTCGTTGCCGCGCAAGTGCCCGGACGACCTGACCACCGAGATCCACGCCGACGGCAAGATCATTGGCAGCGCGCTGTGGAACCTGCGCCACCAACTGACCGCCGACGTGGCCGACGCCATCGTGTTGAAGGCGCTGCAGGGCTTTTCCATGCAGACCAACATGGACGCGGCGGCCAAGCTCATCGTCGCCGAGGCCAAGAAGGTCAGCGAAGACGTCGGCGCCAAGACCAAAGAAGCGCTAACCGAGTACGGCATGCTCGGGTGCGTGCGCGCCAAAAAGCTGGTCGATTTCGAGGTCGGCAAGTCCGCTGACAAGGTGCCTTACGCCATCGAAAGCAAGGAACAGACCGGACCCAACCTCAAGATGCCCGACGGTGTGCCCGGCTACGTGCAGTTCTGGGTCGACGTGCCAGCCGGCGCCAAGGCGATGCAGTTTCGCTGGAAGGCCGAAGCGGCGGGTGGATTTGGCGGATTTGGCGGCGGCAGCCCGCCTGAGGTGTCGCTGGGTCTGAACAAGTCCAAGCCCGCGCAAATCAACCTGTTTGACGGCGGGTCGGCGATCGTCTCCGCCAAGGTCGCAGGCGCAAACAGCGGCGGCGCCCAGATCGCGACTTTGACCGGCAACTGCCTCAACCCCGGCGGCAAGCTGTACGTGATGCTGCTCAACAAGGGCGGCAAGGCCAACGTGACCGAGCTTTCCGCCAAGGTGTTGACCGACAGCGCCGGTCAGCCGGGTCTGACCGACTGCAGCAAGTAGCTGTGGCTAGGCGGCCGCGGGCGGCTCTTCGGCCGTGGGCGTAATCGCCACCAGTAGGCCAGTGTCGCCACCGCTAGCCGTGGCGGCGTCCGCAGGGATCGCGCGATCCAGGGCAAGCGCCCGCGAAGCGGCCAGCCAGTCGACAAGCAGCGGCTCGATGCGAATCCAGTCGTCGCCGGTGGCGACAAGGTGGACCGCCGCCAGCGGCCGACCGCCGCCCACCTTGAGTTGGGTTCGACAGGCGCGCACGCCGGCAATCAGCGCCAGCAGCAGTGCCCCCGCTTGCAGGTCGGTCGGTTCGGCCAGACCGTCGAACACCGTCACCCGGTCGCTCGCTTCGTCGTGCGGCCACGGCGCGACGTGCACCGAGATCGGCGCGTCGGCGCCCAAAAGCGGCCGACACGCCAGCTGGTACAGTTCTTCGCACACGAACGGCACGATCGGCGCAAACAGCCGCAGCAGCGCATAGGTGCCCTGCAAAAGCGTCTGCCGCGCCGCCTCGACTTCGCCGGCCGAAAACCGGGTGTCAGGGCGAAAGCGATCCTTGATGATTTCCAGGTAGTTGTCGCACCAGTCCGACCAGAAGAACGTCTCCGCCGCGCGCACGGCGCGGTTGTACTCGCAGGCCTCGAAGGCCAGCGTCGCCTCGCGCACGGTCTGCACCGCGCGCGCCCGAATCCAGCGGTCGGCGGCGGTCGGCGTTTCGGCAACCTGACCGGGCGTCCAGGCGTCCAGGTACAGCAACGCAAAGCGGGTCGAGTTCCACAGCTTGGTCAGCAGGCGCTTGCCGCCCTTGACGTCGTCTTCGAGGTAGCGCAGGTCGTTGCCAAGCGTCGCACCGGCCGCCCAATAGCGCAGGCTGTCCGCGCCGTATTTGGCCACCACTTCCGCCGGGTCGACGAAATTGCCGGCGCGCTTGCTCATCTTCTTGCCGTGGCGGTCCAGGCCCCAGCCCGAGATCATCACCGCTTTCCACGGCAGGCAGTCGGTGTGCAAATGGGCCTTGGCCACGGTGTAGAACAGCCAGGTGCGAATAATCTCATGGGCCTGGACGCGAATGCCGGCCGGGTACAGGGTCGGCCGCGCGCGGTCGGCGACCAAGGTGGCATCGTCCTGCTGGTCCTGCCACATCGCCCAGTTGGCGTTGATCATCGGCGTCAGGCTCGACGTCATCCAGGTGTCCATGACGTCGGGCTCGGGCCGCAGTTCGGTGCCGCCACACTGGGCGCAAGGCCGCGGGCACGCGCGCATCAGTGGGTCCATCGGCAGTTCGTCGAAAGTGGCGTAGTTGGGCGTCTCGCAGGCGTTGCAGAACCACACCGGGAACGGCACACCGTAGAACCGCTGCCGCGAGATGTTCCAGTCCCAGCGCAGGTTCTGGACCCACTGGTCGTAGCGCTCGCGCATGAACTCCGGGTGCCAGGTCAGCTGCCGGCCGCGCTCAAGGAGCGCGTCCTTGAGGTCGAGCACGCGGATGAACCACTGTGGCGCGACCTGGATCTCGACCGGCGTGCTGCACCGCTCGTGCAGGCTGGCCCGCGACAAGTTGTCGCGCACGCCTTGCAGGTGCCCATAGGCGCGCAAAAGCTCGACCGCCGCCGCGCGCGCTTCGCTGTACACCGCCGAGCCCTTGGCAGCGACATGCACGCGCTTGCCGTCCAGTTCTGGCAGGTCGGGCGTGGTCATGCGGCCGGCCGGGTCCAGGATCAGCACCGTGTCCAAGCCGTGCTTGCGCCACTTGGCGATGTCCTCGGGATCGCCAAACGTGCACACCATCATCAAGCCGGTGCCAAAGGCCGGGTCGACGCTGTCGTCAAAGATCAACGGAATCGTGCGGTAGGTGGCCTCGGACACTTCGCCCGCGCAGCCGATTGTGCCGTCGTCGCTGGTGGCAAGGGTCTTGCAAAATCGCAGGTTGGTCAGCGGAACCTGAAAGCGCAGGCCGCGCAGCGCCGCAAAGCGGGCGTCGTCGGGGTGACACGCCAGGGCCACGCACGCGGTCACCAGCTCGGGCCGCGTCGTCTCGATGACGCCGTGGGCCGGCGCTCCGGCTGGCGCGGTCTGCGCATCGACGTCAAAGCGCACCGCGTGCATCGGCCGGTTCTGTTCGTCGCCGGCCTCGACATCGGCCTGCGCCAGCGCCGTGCTGCAGGCCGGACACCACAGGATCGGATCAGCGCGCCGCTCCAACCGGCCCTGGCGCACCAGGTCCAGAAAGCTCGCCTGGGCGTGGCGGACGGCGCGCGGCTGGATGGTCGAGTAGGTCATGCGCCAGTCGATCGACAGCCCAAGCGCGCGCCACAAGGTCTCGTACACTTGCGCGCCGGCGCGGGTCTCTTTGAGGCACAGGTCGACGAACTCCTGGCGGGTGATTTTGCCCCTTTGGATCTTGTACTTCTGCTCGACGTAGCGTTCGGTGGGCAGACCGTTGTCGTCAAAGCCCATCGGGTAGAAAATCTCGTAGCCGCGCATGCGCTTGAAACGAACTACGAATTCGGCCTGCGAGTAGCTCATCGCATGGCCCGTGTGCAGGTGCGCCGCGCTCACATACGGCGGCGGCGTATCGATCGCAAAGGTGCGGCCAGCCCGACTCGCCGGGCTGTCGGGATTGTGGTGGTACAGTTTCCAGGCCTCCCACTGGGCCACCCAGCGCGGCTCGGTCTGCTGGTGGTCGTAGTTCTTGGGTAGGCGGTCTTGCAGGCTGGGCGCGGCGTCAGGCATGGGCTCGCTGGCGGCGGTCGCAGGACCGCGGGGGCGCGGACCTTAGCACGCTGGCCGGCGAGCGGCCACCGCGGCGGGCAGGCTGGTAATGTCCGTCGCCGACGGTAAGGGCCCGTAAAAAATCTACTCGATTTTCTACGTTGGCCCATTGCTGGCTTGGTTGGTCGCAAGCTCGCGACTTTGCAAGTCGACTCGCCGCTCCGCTCCGCGCTCATGTTGACTGACTTGTTCTTTTACAGGTCCTA
>CAXRHS010000255.1:0-3252 GCA_964230235.1 Myxococcota bacterium | reverse complement strand
GTCAACATCGTGTACCGCCAGGAGCTGAGCAAAGCGAGCGACCCGGCGCAGGCGGCGCGCGACTATGCCGAGACCTACCGCGACACGTTTGCCAACCCGTTCAAGGCTGCCGAATTGGGCTACGTCGACGAAGTGTTGCGGCCCGAAGACACCCGGCCGCGCTTGATCCAGGGCCTGCGCATGCTGGCGGGCAAGCGCGCGCACAACCCGCCGCGCAAGCACGGCAATATCCCGTTGTAGGGGCCCCAGAAAGGCCGATTCGATTTTCTACGCCGGCCCGGCGCGTGTTGGTGACTCTGTTTTTCAGTTCCTTAGCGCGAGGACAGGAAGCGCAGCAGTGCCTGTTGGTCTGCCGCGGACAACTTCTCGTAGGCTTTGGCCGAGTTGGCGCTCTCGCCGCCGTGCATGGCGATGGCGGTCGGCAAGTCCTTGGCGCGCCCGTCGTGGAAATAGGTGGTTCGGAACCGTAGGCCCCACAGTGGCGCGGTGCGCCACTCGTCGCCTAGCGCAGAAAAATCCACCACGCCGCCGTTGAACTTGGGGCCCATGCTGTGGACGCACAGGTCGGTGTACGCGCCCGGCGCGGCGGCGCCCGGGTTGGCCTTGTGGCAGCTGGCACAGCCAATGCGGTCAAACACGGCTTTGCCCTCGGCTACTTCGCGGCTGGGCTGTGGTGCCGCAAGCCCAGCAACGTAGGCCGTCAGGTCATCGACCACGCTGGTCGCAGCTTCGGGATCGGCCACCGCATCGTCGTCGCGCTGCTTGGCCGGGTCGCGGTTGACGTAATTGGTGACGCCCATCTCGCCCGCCAGGGCATTGCCAATGAAATCACGGACGGACGAGGTGTGTGCCTGCAGGCCGAATTTGCCGGGGCGGCCGTCGTAGCGCGGGTTGACGTTGACGTGGCCGCGCACGCCGTCGCCGTCGCTGTCGTTGGGGTCGCAGTTGGCGCGCATTTCGTCGTCCGTCACTTTCTCCAGCAGGCCAAGACCGTACAGCGGTGGGCCGAGGCGGCGGTCGATGATGCCCTGCGGCGGCGGCTTGAGCGGTTGCCGGCCGTCGATGTGGTGGGTGGGGAGCACGCCGACAAAATCAGTCGCCTTATCGTACAGCACCTGGACCACGATGTCGGTTGGCCCCTGACCACCGGTCGTCGGCAGGCTGTGGCAGGCCGCGCACGACGTCGCGTTGAAGTGCGGGCCCAGGCCAGACGCCGGCTGGTACTCGCGCTTGAACGCGGCCAAACCGCGCTCGAAAGCGGCCTTTTCGTCGGCAGAGAGTTCCGCGCGCGGCCCGCCGGGCGCCACATCGGTCGGTGTTGCGGCAGGGACCGGCTGTCGGCTGCACGCCAGCTGGATTGCACAGGCAGCGATCACACCGGACAGGCGGCAAGCGTGGGCAGTCATGGGATTACCTGCGCGCGGGGCGGTTGCGCGCCAGCGCCTGCGCTTTAGCACCCAAAGGTGCACCGCGCAACCACGGCAACAACGGATTCACAGCGGCGCTACGAGAGATCGATCGACGCTCTCGTTGCGACAGCGCAGCGGTGAGTCGCCGGCAAGGTGCGAACGCGCGACCCTTGGAACAAGCAGGGCCAACCCAGCGCCCCTGTCGACCAAATCGGACTTCTGGATCGACGCTGTGACGCCACCGTCTGGCCCCCTTTCTTGCGCCGCCATCGCCAATCTGTGCGCGGGCTTGTCCTGCGTAGCCAAGGCCGACGCGCTCTGCGCAAGTGCGCGATGGACCGGGGACTGGGACAAATCCATGACGGACGGCGTTTCTCGCTGCTCAATCTCGGGCGCTTGCCGAGGCGGCACGTCCGTTGCCGGTGGCCAGGCGAGCGAATTCGCGGATCAAAACTGCGCAGCCGGTGTCTCTACGGAAAGACCGCCGGCAGGGCGCCGATCGCCTCTGCCACCGCGCGCCACGTGGCAGAGGTCGGGGCGGTCGCGAACACCACGTGGTTGCCGGCAAAAAGCCCCAGCGCCACTACAAATGGCGGCCGCACCCGGCCTTGACCCGCTTCAAAGGCAATCAGCACGGCGCACGTCGCCTCCAGGCTTGCCAGACAGGCGTGACCGGCCCACGCGGGGCTGCCAAAGCCCGGAACATAGAAAAGGAACACCCGGTGAAGCGCCGCGCCCGCCAACCCCATCGCGGTGACCACCATGCCGCGGGCGTGCACCGCCATGTCGCGCCGGTGGACCACTGCCAGCGCCAGACCGACGCCAAATACCACCAGGCCACCTATCGGCAGCGCCAGGTTTTGCAGGCGCTCGGCATCGAGTGGTGCGGCGAGCACAAACGCCCGCGTCACCCCAAGCGAAGTCCAGAGCACCGCCGCTGCCAGCGCCAAGGCCGACCAGCCCAGCAGCCGATGCCACCTCAGCCGGCCGGTGCCGATCAGCAGCGCCTGGCCCAGCAGGACCGCCAGCCACAGCCCTGCCAGCACGGCGTGAACGTGGACTGCGCCGCGGGCGGCCGCCAGGTCGGCGAAGTAGCGCGGCCAGAACCCCAACACCAGCAGGGGCAAAAGCGCCCCCACACCCAGCGCGATGCGCTGCGCCAGGCTCATCCGTTGAGCGCGGCGGCGGTGTGGATCGACAAGGTGGCGGGGTTTCGTTGGCGCGCCGCGCGGCGCAGGCCG
This sequence comes from Myxococcota bacterium, assembly GCA_964230235.1. Lineage (GTDB taxonomy): Bacteria > Myxococcota_A > UBA9042 > UBA9042 > UBA9042 > SXRM01. Next base: position 602 of record CAXRHS010000255.1, on the reverse strand, counting down.
GCATTGCGCGGCTCGGACAGGCAGCGCTGCACTTCAGAGGTGTAGAAGATGCCCTCGCCCTGCAGCCGCGGATGGCCGTCGTTCCAGCCAAGCCAGCCGCGCTCGATCAGCACCTGCCACCACGGCGCAAAGTCGGCGGCGAGGTCGCTGGCAAACTCGCGCGCATACGCGTCGGCGCTCAGCCACGGGCAACCTTCAAGCCCCTTGAGCACATAGATGAGCTGCAGGTCGACGCGATCGAAGGCGAAAAGCGACTCGACCGCGCTCTGCCCGGCGATCACCCGCGCGTGGTACGGCTCGCGGCCGAGGACGTTTTTGTAGGTGTGTCCCGGCCGCTCCAGCGTGCCCGCAAACAGCGAGTTGGCCCCGTAGCCCACGCCGAGGCGGTCGTTGTGCAGCGCGTCGCGGTACATTTCCAGAAACTGCACCGGCGGCCGGTCGGCGCGGCAATAGTCGGTGTAGCTGTCCGCGCGGTAGCCGAGGTCGAGTAGCGTCGCGCGACCGGCGAGAAAGGCGTCGCGGCTGACCTCGACCGGCGGCAACTGGCTCTTGTTGCGCGCGAATTCAGAATCGCCGCCCAGCGTCAGCGGGTGGTTGACGAT
>CAXRHS010000254.1:0-6233 GCA_964230235.1 Myxococcota bacterium | reverse complement strand
CATAGATGCGCAAGGTGGCAAAACTCTTGCCAAAGCCAAAGTCGTTCCAGTAGTGGACGCCGACGGCATACTGCACCGGGTTCTCGGCGACGCCCTGCGGCGCGTTCAAATTGACGTTTTCGGGGCCTGCGCCGTCGGTGTCGTCCAGGTCCAGGCGGGCGTCGTCGTCTTCGGTGGCCGCGCTACCCCAGTTGGGGGTCGCATTGAACCAGAAGGCGTCGAAGGGCGAACTGAACCACGGATCCGGCGTGCCGTCGCAGTCCTGATCGGGGCCTTGCGCCAGCGGGTGCGCAAAGTGCAGGTCGAGGTCGGCACCCACGCCCTGACCCTTGTCGGTCTCGTCTGGGTCGGCCGGGGTCTTCCACAGCAACTCGACGTGCAGCGCCTGACTGGGCACGGCGATGATCTTGGCGACCGCCGGGTTGCATGACTTGACCGGCGGGCTGCTGTCGTCCCACACGTCGAGCCAGAACTCGTATTCGCCGGCAACGTTGGTCTGAAACGTCGGGTTGGGCGTCTTGTTGTTCGGCACGAACGTCTGCTGGCTGCCGGGCGGCTGCGAGGCGATCTTCCACTCGTACTTGGTGATCTTGCCGCCGCCAGGCGCGATCGAGCCATCGCCCTTGAGGTGCAGCACCGTCTGGGGCACCACCTGCTCGCCCTCTTTGACGTAGATCTTGGCTTCCGGACAGTTCTTCTCGACACATACGCCCGTGAACTTGAGCTGAACCGGCGAGGCGTTCGACACAACCTCGACGCTTGCGACGTCGGGCACCTTGGACTGGGTCGCCGGATCCTCGACCGACAGCGACGACGGGGTGTAGGTCGCTTGCAACTCAAACTGGCCATTGGGTTCCAACGTAATTGGCGCGGCCTCGCTCGGCCCGGTCTTGGGGTCGACCTTGAGTTCTTTGGCGGCCGCCCAGTCCAGCACGTAGGCGGCACTGCCGCCCGCTTTGATCGCAAACGAGGTGATGGTCAGCTTCTCGGTGCCGCAATTGGTCGTCGTCAGGGTCTGGCTGGAGACCTTGGCGAGCTCGACGGCACCGAAGTTGACGGTCGGCCCCGGCTTGACCGTGATGCAAGGCACCTTGCTGTTGGCGGTGACCAGCACCGGCAGACCACCGACAAAGGTACTGTCGTTGGAGAAAATGCGGATTTCGCCCTGGCGCTTCTTGTCGTCGGTCGGCTTGAACACCAATTCGGCAGCCTGGGCGGCGCCCGCCGCGATGACCAACGGCGGGTCGAAAAGCGCCGCCGAGCCGCCTTTGTGGCTGTTGGCGCCCACGCTGAGGCTAAACGTCGGTTCGAGGTTGACTTCGATCTTGCTCACAAAAAGCGTGGCATCGCCCAGGTTGCTGATCTGCAACTCGCGCTTGTCCTGCTTGCCAATGGGCACATACGGAATGTCGATGAGCGTCGGCTGGGTCTTGATCTTGGGTTTGCCGGCCGTGGTGACGACTTCAAAGCACAGATCGGTCTTGGCGTACTCGGCGGTGCCGCCCAAGCGCAGGCAGACCTTGCCACTGCGGGCCTTTGTGTCGAACTGCTTGTAGCGGATGCGAAAGCTCTCTTCGGTGACCACGCCGGCCGACAACGGCACGCCAGGCGGTACCACCTTGTTCCACTTGCCCTTCATGTCGGCGCACGCCACCTGCCCGGTGCCATCGAAGCACTCGAGCGCTTTTTCGTCGGTCTCATTGGGGCTTTGTGCGGTGTATTCCAACCGCACGTCGTCAATGCGCAGCGGCGCGGCGGTAGCCACAGAAATCGTGTTCTTGATTCGGAATTCGACTGGCAGTTCACCGCTTGGCGGCACGCCGCCGACTTGGATCTCGGTCTTGTCGCCCTTGGCGCCAGTCAGTTGCTGGTTGGTGCCGGCGCGGCGCAGGTCCAGTTTGGCGAAACACTCCAGCTGTTCATTGGCCTTGGCGACGATGCACTTTTCGAGGCCGCCGCCGGGGCCGGTCGGTGACCCGCCACCGGTTGCCGGACCGGGATCCTCACTGCATGCCGCCAGCGCAGCCAGCGTCAACCCCAGCGCGCACTGCGAGGCGCGGCTCATTGTCTGAATTCCGTTCATGTCCACGACCGTGCGCGCGTCCGACGCGGCTAGGCGACGCAACCTGTTATCGTGCGGGATTGGCGGTGGGTTCGCAAGCGCCACAGCGTGCAAAAACCGGCGCGGCGAGACCCTGCTGCTAGGGCGCGATGGGCTTGACCTTGACCTTGGGCTTGCCGTCGTCCCCGGTTGCAGGGTCCTTTGTTGCCGGTGGGTCTTTGGGGGCCGGCGATGCTTTGGCCGGCGTCGCCGCAGTACCTGCAGGTGGGCTGACCGCCTTGCCAGCAGGGGGCGCGGGCTTGGCGGGCGGAGCAGCAGGTGCAGGTGTCGGTGGCGCGACCGGAGCCGGTGGCGGCGCGACTGGCGGCGTCGCCGGCTCTGGCAGACCAATGGGCGGTGGCGCTTCGCCAGGTGCAAAGTCCGGGCAGCCGTCGGCGTCTTCGTAGCCGTTGACGCGCTCGGCCTGCTGCGGACACAGGTCGTCTTTGTCGGCGATGCCGTCACCGTCGTCGTCCAGGTCCGGGCAGCCGTCGTCGTCGTCGCGGCCGTCCTTGTCCTCGGGTTTGCGCGGACACAAGTCCTTGGTGTCGGCGATGCCGTCGCCGTCGTCGTCCAGGTCTGGGCAACCGTCGCTGTCCTCGAAACCGTCGCGGTCTTCGGGCACCAGCCGGCACCGGTCCTTGGTGTCGATCACGCCGTCGTCGTCGTCGTCCAGGTCGGGACAACCGTCGCCGTCGCCAAAGCCGTCTTTGTCTTCGGCCTGGCTGGGGCAGCGATCCACCTTGTCGTCCAGCCCGTCGGCGTCCTGATCGCTTGGCAACTCGGCGGGGGCGAACTGCAAACCGGCCAGCATCCGTACCCCCGCGGAACCCGCACCGCCTGTGGGACTACCGCCCAAAGCCACCACAGCGTGCAACCAAGGCGCAAACCGCCACCGGGCGCTGGCGACCGCATCGACGACCGCAGAACTTGCGGGCACTGTGTCGACCAGGCCAACCGTTGCCCGCAGTTCGCCGCGCGCTGCCAGCTGGCCGTCGAGGAACGAGCCGCCCACACCGGCCCACAGGTCACCGGTAGAACCGGCGCGCAGGGCGACGGCGTCCGTGGCGTGGTCCAAGGTGCCATCCGTTTTGAGCGGATGGATGCGGTGCTCGGCGCTCCCCGTCAGCCGCGTACCGAGGCCGGCATCCGCCCGCCACGGCCCCCAATTGCCGCCGAAAAACACCTGAAGCGACAACGCATGCGCGCCGCCCAGCCAACTGGTCGCGTCCGCCGTGGGCAGGTTCCACACGGCTGCGGCGCCAAACTGGCCATCACCCGTCCCCAGCTTGCCGCTCCACAGGCGCCTGCGCCCTTCGAGCCGCAAATCGCCCAGGGCTGGCGCGACCGGATCGCGCTGCAATTGCACGATGTTCGGGCCACCGCCGCGGATCTGGAACGCGACCGGCAGCACTAAGCCCACGGCCCAGTCCGCCGGCAGGCCGACCAGCGCACCGAATTCGCCCATCGACAGGTCGCCAAGCACGGTCTGCTTGTGCCCTTGGGCGGTAAACCGCAACGGAGCCCGCGCGTAGTGTGCGGCCGCCAGCGCTTGCCAGGTGCCGCTCGCCGGCAGCGTTGCCGACCGACCGAGCCAGCCGTCATCGCCGCCCGGCGACGGCCGCAGCGACTGCATGGAAAACGCCGCAGCGGGCAACTCATGGCCATGCGCGCCGAGCGCCCAAGCCATGGCCAGCACGGCGATACCCAGGCCCATGCAACGATGCAAGCGAAGATTGGGCTGCAGGACCATCGCGACCTCACCTGCCCTTGTGCGCACCCAAACGCGCCACAGGGCGGCACAGTGTCCGGCGGCAGGTGCAGCGCGTCAACCGTGCGCACCGCCGGAGCCGAGGGTCTTGAATTCGCACCGGTCGGCGCGCCCCTGCGCGCAGGCGCCGCGGCCGCTTCGGCAGCCACGCGGCGCGCTGGCTCACGGTCCAAAGGCGTGGCGCCAGGTTCAGCCGCGCGCCCGGCAGCCCGGCAGCCCTGCTGCTTGCCGAATGGCATGCACAGTGCTAGAAACCCCGCCCCTTCCCGGCACCTGCTTCGATGACCGACCCGACCGACGCGCCGCCCGATCCTGAGCTCGACCCTGGGCCCGTCGCTGCCGACGCGCAGGCCGAAGGATCCGCTTTGGCGGCCGAACCGCCTCCATTTTCAGATGAACTGGACGCCCCGATGACCGCGGAGCCGACGGATGCATTGCCGGAGCCGGCGCCCGTGGTTGCGGCTGCGCAAGACAGTCCCGCGGTGCCGATCTGCGCCGATCCGCTCGCAACCGCAGTGATCCGCTGGGAAAAGTCCGACCGCTGGTGGCGCTGGTGCACCATCGGCGCCATCTACGCGCTGTACTTGCTGAACGCCGGCAGCTTTGGTCTGTGGGACCCGTGGGAAACGCACTACGGCGAAGTCACCCGCAACATGATCGAGACCTTTGACTGGGTCAACCCGTGGTGGGGCTACGCGCGCAAGATCGGCAGCGAACCCATCGCCGGCGAGTGGTTCTTCAGCAAGCCGATCTACATCTTTTGGGCCGAGTGCACCTTCATCAAGCTCATCGGCTACAGCGACTGGGCTTTGCGGATGCCGCAGGCTTTGCTCGGCGCATCGATGGCCGCGGCGGTGTACCTGGGCACGGAGCGCATCGTCGGCCGCCGTCACGCGCTGTGGGCGACATTGGCGGTCGCGCTGTCGCCGTTCGTCTACATGGTGGCGCGCCAGGCCCAGACCGACAATCCGTTCGTGTCGACGATGACCATCGGCTTGATGTTTCTGCTTGCCGCGGTGTTCGGCCGCCGCCAGCAGTTCTCGGCGCGCGGGTTCGCCTGGGTGATCGCCGGCTTCTACACCTTCGCGCTGCTCAATTTGTTGCCGCAGTTCGCGATCATCGCCACCGACCTGTACGACCCCAACGCGGTGGGACTGGTCAACGTCATCCAGCAAAATGGCGTGTGGCACGTGGCGCTTTTCTATGCGCCGGCTTCGCTGGTCCTGTTGAGTTCGATCGCGGTGCCGCTGCTGCGCCAACGCAAGGCCGGCGGCTGGCAAGACCCCGCTTTCCAAGACCTGTGGCTGCGCCGTTTCCTGTTGTACAGCAGCTACATGATGATGGCGCAGGCCACCTACGCCAAGGGCCTGCTCGGCTTTTGCGTGCCGGGCGCGATCCTGGTGCTCTACCTGCTGGCGTCAGGCAATTGGCGCATCATTGGCCGTCTCGATCTCTTGCGCGGCATCCCGCTGTTCTTCATCACGGTACTGCCCTGGTACGTGGCGATGTTCTGCCGCCACGGCATGCCGTACTACCAGCGCTTCTTCATCCACGACCACTTCAACCGCGTCGGCGCCGGCGTGCACCAGATCGACACCGGCACCTTTGAGTATTTTGTCGAGTGGCTCGGCTACGGCATGTGGCCGTGGGCAGCGTTTGCGCCGCTCGCGCTGTTTGCCGCCGCCGCGCAGCTGCGCCCGGACAGCAGCCCGCAGGCCCCGGCCCCCGTGCACGGTCGGCCATTTGAGCAACTGCGGTCGTTCGCGCTGCTGTGGTTCTTGTTGGCCTTCATCCTGTTTACGCTCAGCTCGACGCGCTTTCACCACTACATCCTGCCCGGCGTGCCGGCGCTGGCGATGTTGACGGGCTGGTACCTGGTCGATCTCGCCGATGATCGCCACCCGCGGGCGCGCGTCGCGGTGGTGCTGGCGATGGCGTTGCTGCTGGTGACGACCGTCGGCATCTTGGGCGACTACCAGAACTTGCGCAGTCTTTTCACCTACAAGTACGACCGGCCGCTGCCAGAGAACCTGCCCCTGGACTGGAGCGCCAAGGTGGTGTGGGCCAGCGACGCCGCTCCCGTGCAGACCTGGGCCGAGACGCCGTTTGGCCGCATGGTCGGCCCGATGGTCGCCAACCTGCTCAACATCGGCTGGTTTCGCTTCGAGACGTTCTGGAAGGTGGCCGGCAGCTTGGGCGCCATCGGCATCTTGCTGATGTGGTCGGCGCGCCTGAGGCGGATCGGTTTGGGCGCGACCACCGCCGCAGCGTTGCTGGTGGCGTTTTGGGCGCTCAACTACTACATGCCGAGCCTGGCGCCCCACTGGTCGCAGAAGTACCTGTTCGAGAAGTACAAGGACC
>CAXRHS010000253.1:0-11784 GCA_964230235.1 Myxococcota bacterium | reverse complement strand
CCCGAGTGCGCGCCGGCCCGGTCGCCGCGGTGCGGCTCGGTGGTCGGCAGCGGCGCCCAACTGGGTAGCGGCAGGTCGGGTTCCACCAGCGCCAGGCTCATCTGCCCCGCATCGGCAAAGCGGTCTGCCGGCTGCTTGGCGAGCGCCCGCATGATGAGTTGCGCGAACTGCGGCGACAGCGGCACCGGCGCCACGCTCGTCACATCGGCTGGCGGCTTGTGCACGTGGCCCCACATGACAGCCATTGCGGTCTGCGCGCGAAATGGCGTATGTCCGACTACGCTTCGATACAACACCACCCCCAAGGCATACAGATCGGCTCGGCCATCCACCGGTTCTCCCTGGCACTGCTCGGGGCTCATGTAGTCCGGCGTACCCAGGGCGTGCTCCGACGGCGTCAGCGACGAGTCCTCGACCAGCGCCAGGCCAAAATCGAGGATCTTGACCGCCCCGTCGCTGGCCCGCAGCGCGATGTTGCTCGGCTTGAGGTCGCGGTGGACCAGGCCTGCGGCGTGGGCAATCTGCAGCCCGTCGAGCACGTGCAGCGCGATGCGGGTGGCTTCCGCTTCGCTCAGCACCTCGCTCTGGCCCAGGCGGTCGCGCAAATAGGCCTCCAGCGTGCAGCCGTCGATGTACTCGAGCGCAAGGTAGAGCGCCCCGGCCTCGGTCTGGCCGACGTCGAGCACCCGCGCGAACATCTCGCCCTGCAGGCGCGCCGACACCTGGGCTTCGCGGAAAAAGCGGCGCAGCGACTCGACGCTTGGGCTTTCGCGGCGGGGGAGCTTGAGGGCGACGGGGCCGAGGCCAAGCAGGTGATCGGCCAGGTAGACCACGCCGTGGCCGCCGCGGGCGATCTCGCGGACGATGCGGTACTTGCCGCAGACGATGGTGCCGGGGTCGAGGTCGTGGCGGGCGGTGGCGAGGGCGTCGAGGGAGACCGTGGCGGTGCCGTCGCGCGGGCACAGGGGCCCGTCGGCGGACTGGCCGCAGGCGGGGCAGAGGCGGGGAGGCGGCGCCATGGGTAGATCGTGCGCCGGTTTGTGATAGGGCGTCAACCGGCGGCGCGACCACTGCAAGGGTCGTCGTGCAGCCAGCGAAGGCCTGTCCCGTCAATCACAAGGCGCATTCGGCGAGAACTTCTTCTTGCAAGCCGTCGAGCTGTTGCATTTCGAGGTGTCACCGGCAACTGTGCACCCGGAACCACCATCGGCCGCAGCCGCGTCACACTTGCACGAGTAGGCGACCGCAGCCAGGCAATCGTAGGCTGACACCAGGCAAGCGGCGCAGGACGCGCTGACCGCGGCCGGGACGAGAAACGCGACTTCATCGTCAGCACACTGGGCCGCAGGCTTGCCGTCAAGTAGCTGCGCACATTTGGCGTTCTGGCTGGCCGTGGTGCAGATCTTGAGAGCATACGCCCGGATTGAGGCCTTGGCCGCCGCTGGTGGGTCAGGTCCGACGTCAACCGAGGACTTTGCGTCGGCGCCAGCGGTCGCGGCCGGAGGCGAGCCCGTTGGCGTGGATTCACAGCCAGGCAGCGCGAGGCTTATGACTGCCAGAATCAATGGTTGGTTACCAATACGCATTGCGGGCCCTCGAGGTGGTGGTGTTGGTAGGAGCAAGTTGTGACGCCAGCGCCTGTTGTGCCGGCGCTGGCTCAAGCTTGGCCTACAGGCACTTGCCCTTCTGGCAGGTCTTGCTGGGGGCGCAGGTCAGGCCTTCGTTGCCGATGGCGTGTTTTTCGGCGCCGGCTTCGCACCAGTCCAGCGTGCAGGGGTTCTTGTCGTCGACGCTGGTTGCGGGTTTGGTGATGCAGGTGCCGGAAGCGGCGCAGTCGCAATTGCCGAATTGGTCGCAACTTGCCACGAGCGTGTCCTCGTCTCCCACGGTCTGGAATGCCGTGAAGCCTGCAAGGCCAATGCCGCCGGCCGGGGTCAAAGCAATGCCCCTCCACTGGCTGCCCGGTTGGTTGACAGTTCTTTGCCACTCGAGCAGCCCAGATGCGCTGAGTCGACCCAGCATAGCTCTTTTTGCGGGCTCGGCCGAGCCAACTGACAAGCTGCCAGCGACAAAGAAGCCGCCGTCTGCCGCCGCGACAGCGGCCTCAAACGCATCGTTTTCGACGCCTCCGAAGTGGCGTTCGTAGACGACATTGTTGTTGTTGTCCAGCCGGACAACCCAAGCATCCTCCTTGCCGTAAGGACCACTGCTCGAAAGGCCAAAGGACGTAACGCCATCCTTGTCGGCGATGAGACTATGAGATACTTGTATTGCGCCCGCGCCGGCCTTCCCGAGGACTTTTGCAAATATGACCGCGCCGTTCGCCTGAACCCGTAGGATGTGCGCTGCGACGCCAGCATCGTTGTAGTGGAGCCTGCCGCCCAGCCAGTACCCACCTGCTGGTGCGTGAGCAATGGCATAGAAGTGCCCTTGTCCAAAGCCTGCGGGAAGAGGATAGCCTTGGGTGAATACCAGAGCCCCGGATGAGTTCAGTTCGCCGATGATGCCGCTCCACCCTTGCCCAAACGCGCCATATCGGCTGCCAGTCAATACGACTCCACCGCCCGTGCGCGCGACAACGCCAAGGGCCTGAGCAGCAGTAGCTCCCCATGCACCGTTGGAGTCGTACACTGCCTCCCAATCGACCTTGCCATTGGTATTCAGTTGCATCGCGTACATTGTCGGCCAGCCGCCTGGTTTTTCAAGACCGGCTTGTCCGACGGCAACATACCCTCCGCCTTGGACAGTTGTCACACGAGTAATGATGTTGATTGAACCGGCTTTCTGCGGCTTGACATCGAACAGAACTGACTTGTCGCTCGCCTGCCCGACCACTCTGCTGAAAGACGTCGTCGTATCTGTGTATTGCGTGCCGACAGAGACGATTGTACCGTCAGGGCCGACGGCGACATCAGTGAACCGATCCTGGAGTGCTTTCCCTTTCTTGTCCAACCACAAGCTCTCACCGGTGCTTTTGCAGGCGCCGTCCTTGCACGTGTCGCCGGTGCTGCACGCGCTGCCGTCATCACACGCGCTGCCATCCAGCGCCACCGGGTTCAGACAACCCTTCGCCTGATCGCACTTGTCGTCGGTGCAACTGTTGCCGTCCGCGCAGTTCTTCGGCGTGTTCACCTTGCATTCACCGTCCTTGCAAGTGTCGCCCTCGGTGCACAGCAGGCCGTCATCGCATTTGGCCGTGTTGTTCGTGTAGACGCAGTCCTTGAGCGGGTCGCAAACCTCCGTTGTACATACTTTGCCGTCGTCGCAGCTCTTGATTGTGTCGGCCACGCATTTGCCGGCCGAGCAGGCGTCTTTGGGCGTGCAGACGCTCTTATCGGCGTCGCACGGCCCGTCCTGGGCCGGATACTTGCAGCCCGTAGCGTCGAGGCACTCGTCTGATGTACACGGGTTGCCGTCGGCTTTGCACACGACCTTGGTCCCTCCAGCGCACTGGCCGACGTTGCACACGGTGTCGTTGGTGCACAGGCTGTTGTCTTCACACGGCGTGCCGTCGCCGACCGCCTGGTAACCGCATTTGCCGGTCGCCTTGTCGCATTGGTCAGTGGTGCACGGGTTCTTGTCGTCGCAAGCGGTAACGGCGCCGGCTGCGCACTTGCCACTTTTACAGGCATCGCCAGTGGTGCACTCATTCTTGTCGTCACACGGTTGGCTGTTGGCTGCGTGCTTGCACCCGACCGCGGGGTCGCAACTGTCGTCGGTGCACGCCTCACCATCCTGGCAGTTGATGCTCGCGCCCGAAATGCAAGCGCCGGTGTCGCAGACATCATCCTTGGTGCATGCATTCTTGTCATCGCAGGGCTTGCCCTTCAACGCCGACTTGAACGTGCAGCCGATCGCTTTGTCGCAGCCCCAATCCTTGCACACGTTGCCGTCGCCATTGCAGGCGGTCGCGGCGCCGGGCAGGCAGGCACCGTTGCCGCACTTGTCGCCCACGGTGCAGGCGTCGCTGTCCGTGCACGGCGCGTCGTCCTTGACTTTGACCTCTGTGCAGCCACCAGCGCCTTCCAAGCACTGCGGTTCCGTGCAGGCGTTACCGTCGATTTCGTCGCAGATTTTGGCCACGCCGGCCACGCACTTGGTCTCCGCGCACTTGTCGCCAACGGTACAAACCTTGCCGTCGTCGCACGCCTTGGTGTTGGCCACGTTGATAACGCCGGTTTTCTTGTCGCAGTCGTCGTCGGTACACGGGTTGCCGTCGTCGGCCTTGACCGCTGCGCCCTTGCAGGTGCCGCTATCGCAGGCGTCATCTTTGGTACATGCGTTGTTATCGTTGCAATCCTTGGTGTTGTTGGCGTTCTTGCAGTTGCCAGTAGCGGCGTCGCAGCTATCGTCAGTGCACAAGTTGCTGTCGTCGCAGACCTTCTTGGGTCCAGGCGTACATTTCTTGTCGGCGCAGACGTCGTTGACCGTGCACGGGTCCTTGTCGTCACACGGCGCGGTGCTGGCCACGTGGGTGACGCCGCCGCTGGCAGTGCAGGCGTCCGTGGTGCACGGGTCGCCGTCGTCGACCTTGAGTGCCGCGCCTTTGCACGCGCCGCCATCGCACTTATCGCCCTCTGTGCACGCGTCGTTGTCGTTGCAGGTGTCCGTGTTGGGCTTGTTCTTGCAGCCTTCCAAGGGGTCGCAGGTGTCGGTTGTGCAGACTTTGCCGTCGTCGCAGTCCTTCTTGCTGCCCTTGGTGCAAGCGCCGTCGGCGTCGCATTTCTCGCCAAGCGTGCACACGTCGCCGTCGTCGCAGTTCTTGGGCTTGCCGGCGCACTTGAGTGCAGCGCACGTGTCACTCACGGTGCACTTGTTACCATCGTCGCACGGCTTGCCGTCGGCTGGGTCTTTGGCCTCGCATGCGCCAGTTACTGCATTGCATTTGTCGACGGTGCATGGATCCTTGTCGTCGCACACCTTGCCCTCGCAGGGACTTTTGGCCTCTTCGCAGCCAGCAAGCGGTGCCTGTCCAACAAGGCACAATGCGGCAAAAGCCAATCGAATCTTCATCTTTCCCTCCCAAGGGCCGCAGCCCGCCTCTGTGTTAAAACCGTCCAACGATTTGCAGGCCCGTGGGACTGACCACCGGTCCAATAGCCGCCACGCCACGCTCGCCACGCCACCACAGCCACCCGCCGGCCGTCGCGCACGCCAAACCGACCCCTGCCGCGCCCAGTCCGAGCCTGATTCCAAGCGTCGCGTTGCTGTCGTGCTGCTGGAATTCGGCATAGGTCATCGCCGGGGTTGTCTTGTAGCTGTCGGCCAGGCTGGCCTCGCCTGCGCCCCATGTCAGCAAAGCGGCGCCGCCGAGCAACACAACCCCGCCGCTTATCGCCAACCCAAGCGCCAAACGACGGTTGCCGTTAGCGTCATCGGGTCGTGCCTCCAACGTCGGCTGCGCAGCCACGGCGATGTCGCCTGGCTCTTCTGCCATCCGCTTTGCCCGCGGCAAATTCGGCGCGTCGGATCCAGCAATCTTGACGTAATCGGCGGCCAAGCGCTTGCTCGCCAGCCGGTCACCAACTGCTTCGGCTTCCATGGCTGCAGCGAACAGATACTCCACCTCCCCCGGATCCGCCTTGGCCGCCGCCAGAAACCTCTGCCTCGCCCCTGCATGGTCGCCCGCCTTGGACGCCTCGGCGGCTTCCTTTGCCAACGCTGCAGCTTTTCGCCGCCCCACGGTTGCCAGAAGTTGCCGCGCGCGGGCATCGTGGGCGCGGTCGCGGTGCGCCAGACTCAGCCACTCTTTTGCCAGGTCGTGCCCGCGGTCGTCCATGCCAGCGGCGACGGCGTAGGCCGCGGCGTCCAGCAGGTAGCTCGCGTTGCTAGCGTCCAGTTGCCACGCTCCAAGGGCGTGGTCGAGCGCCAGTCGAAACTGCTGGCGCGTCGCTGCCTCTTTGGCGAGGGTGATTTCCTCCGCTGCTTTCTGGCGTTCGACGTCGCCAGCAGCCCACACCTGCAGAGCGAGCAACTGGGCAAGGATAACCAGGCCGCGCACGAACTTGTGGACCGACCCTACCTCTGGCGCACAAAGCTGCAGTGCTGTTTTTGCTGGGGTGGAAAACATGGCGGACTCAATGTGCGACCTGGCGCAAAGGGGGCTGCTAGCGGTCTCTGCAATGACCGTGCCAAAGCGGCAATCGTCGGCCAACGGCTAGCAACCAATGAAAACGACGTATTCTTTACTTCGGACGCCCACGCTTGTGCCGGTATCAACCGGCAGTCCCCGCGACACATGTACCGCGCGCTCCGCGACTGTTGTACCCAAGCACAGCGGCCCGGGCCATGCGACATTCCACGCGACACGTGACAATCCTGTCTCGACACTGCACCGAATGGACCCAATCCGACCCATCGCAAAGCCTCCTTGCCTTCCAACTTGCCCGCGCGCCCGCCCTGTGCCACTCTTTCCGCCCCCAGCCCCCGCCGCGAAGCGCCATGCCCGACCGCCTCCTCGCCACCGTGGCCCTCGTGGCCGCGCTACTTGCCGGCGCGCCAGCCTCAGCGTTTGCGTCGCCCCCCAACAACGCCGCCCGCGACCTGGCCGTCGCTGCCTTTGCCGCCCACGAGGCGGCCGACTACGCCCGGGCCGCCGACCTGTACTTCCAGGCCCACCAGCTCGACCCCGCCGACGGCGCCTTCTTGTACGCCAGCGCGCGCAGCCTGCATTTGGGCGGCCAACTGGCTTTGGCCATCGTGCGCTATCGGGCGTTTCTGCTGGTCGAGGCCGCCAATCCCAACTACCGCGTGCGCGCCCGCGCCTACTTGGACGAAGCGGAAGCGCAACAGCGCGCCCGATCGGAACAACAGCGAGCCGCTGAACTCGCCAAGGCGGCCACGCCCACCCAGCCAACCTCGGTCGCCACCATCGCCCCACTGCAGCGACCGCCACCGCTCAGCCCGCTGCGGACTGCTGGCCTGTGGTCCGGCGCCGCGGTCGGCTTCGGCGGCGCGCTGTGGCTGGCCGCGGCGACCTGGCAGCGCCAGACCTTTGAGACCGCGATGGCGCCCGGGTTTGCCGGCGGCAAGGTCGACGGCTACGCCAGCCGCGCCGACGCCCAGGCGCGCGGCCACGCCCTGACCACCCAGCAGAACTGGGCGTGGGCGATCCTGTCGGCCGGCGCGTCGGCCGCCATCGCGGCGTGGTTGTGGCCCCTAGGTCAGCGCGGGGCACCGTGAGCGACGTCGTGCCGCGCAGGTCCGTTCGGTGGTGTCGCGGTGCGGTTGCCGCGCTGGCGGCGCTGTCGGCCGGCCTGGGCTGTAGCGACCCGCCGATTCCCGGTCACGCGGCGTTTGCAGTCTGTGGCAACAAAATCTGCGAACTGGGCGAGGCCGCGGCCGACTGTCCGCTCGATTGCCCGGCTTGCAAACCATCAGACTGCCTGGACGACAACCCGTGCACCATCGACACCTGCGACGCCAAGACCGGGTGCAGCTTCAAGGAGGTCGGCGGTGGGCCGTGCACCAAGGGCGCGTGCTTTGAAGACGGCTCGTGTGTCCAGGGGCAGTGCGTGGCTTCTCCGCGGCTGTGGCAGTGGTCGCACGACTATGGTGAGGGCAAGAAAGACACCGCGACCGCCGTGGTGCGCGACACCGACGGTGGCTTGCTGGTGTCAGTCGAGGCGTACCGCGACGCGGTTGTGGGTGGCAGCGAGCGCGACAATTACGTGCTGCGCGTTGCCGCCTCGGGCGCGACGGACGCCAAGCCGCCGACCAAGATTGCGGTGGCACCCAGCCCAGCAACGGACGACGCGCTGCCGGCCATGGCCGCGCTGACCGGTGGAGGAGCGCTCGCGGTCGGGTCCAAGGCCCAGTTGTTGCCGGTCAATGGCAAGCCACCGCGCACCATGGCCCGCTGGGCCGTCGTGACCGGTGCCGGCACCGCACCACCCGCCGAAGACTACCTCAAAGTCGACGGCGACCACGGGTTTTTGAGCGTTGCGCGCGCGACGGCCAATGATTTGCTGGCCGTGGGCGCCATCGACGAAAAGGGGCTCATGCAGCGTTTTTGGGACGACGGCGAGCCGGACTGGCACTTGCCATTGGCCCACCCGGGCGCACAGTCCGGCCAACTGCGCGCAGTCGTCGGCACCGCGGGCAAGGCGACCGCCTGGGTCGCAGTCGGCCGGGCCCAGATTGAAGGCAAGCTGCACGGCTGGGCGATCGGGCTACCGGCCCTGACCACCAACACCTGGTCCAAGGCCATCGCTGCCGATGGCGGCTGGCAGGGTGCCTTCAACGCGGTGGCAGCGGTACACGGCGGCGGCACCCTGGCAGCGGGCGTCGTCTGCGACTGCTCATGAGGCTGGCTTCCGGAGTTGCCGACTGCGCGGCTGTGGCTGGTCCGCCTGGACGAAGCTGGCAACGTCCTGTGGCAGCGCCGCGGTGAACAGCAGCGCTGGCCTACCGCGTTGATGGCACTGCCGGGCGGTTCCAGTTGGCTGGCCATAACCGAACTGCACGCCGACACCGGACCCAACGGCTTGTCGATCCTGACCCTGGCCGCCGACGGCGTCGAAAAGGCCGCTACCCCGGTTGCCGCACCCCGCGTTTCGGCCGCAACGTGGCTGCCCGACGGCACGCTGGCGTTGACCGGCCAGATCGCCGTGCAAGGGCAGGGCGACGCCTGGCTGGCGCGGCTGGATCGCTGGGGCAACCCCACCTGCGAACAAAGCGCCACCTGTCTCAACCAGCCCGCCAACGACTGCGGCGACGGCAACACTTGCACTGCGGATGCTTGCCTCGCCGGCGGATGCACCCACAAGCCCAACCCCGGCGGCGTCGGCTGTGCAACCACGGGTCATTGCAAAGGAACGACATGCGAACAGCCCTGATCGCCGCCGCTTGTTTGGGCTGCCTTGCTGCCTGCGAAGTGCCAGGACCGATCGACACGCCGGTCGGCGTCGACGCCAAATCGGACACGCTCGCTGGCGATGTGACCCAAGTCGACAGCGGACCCACCGGCCCCGCGGGCTGTACCGAAGCTGAAATCGCAGCGTGCAATGACGAGGATCCGTGCACCGTGGACAACTGCGCCCCCGCCGGCCTGTGCAGCCACAAGCCTGCGCTCGGCACCGCCTGCAACGACAACAACCCGTGCACGGTCGCGGACCTGTGCATCGAAAAAGGCTGCAAGGGTACGACCAAGAACTGCGACGACGGCAGTCCCTGCACGACCGATGTGTGCCAGACCTCCGGCGAGTGCACCCACAAGCCCAACCAGCACTACGACTGCGTGCCGCTCATCGCTGTCGCGCACCCGCCGCGCGGCTACCGCTGGAGCGATCCCAACGGGCTGCTGACGGTCAGCGGCAAGGTAATCTCGCAAAAGGCCAGGGCGGCGGCGCTGACCCTGCAGGGCAAGGCGGTTGTCTTTGCCGCCGACGGCACGTTTTCGACCCAACTGCAGTTGACGCCGGGATCGACCTGGCTGGAGTTCGTAGCGACCGACGACAAAGGGGGCACCCGAAAACGGGTGCAGGGCGTGCACTGGTCGGCCGATTGGACCAAGGGCTCACTGCCCCACGGTGCAATCGCGCTGGGCGGCCAGTTGCCCGCCGCGTGGCAGGCCACCAATGTCGACGCCTGGGCTGGTCAGTGCTCGGCCGCCCTGGCCAAGGCCGCGTTTGCGGTCCCAGCGGCCTATGGCGGCGCTGACGCTGCGGTGCAATGGCAGTTTGCGAGCAGCCCGGCGGCGATGGGCGTCCCTGGCAGTGCCGCTGTCGTCGGCCTGGCTGGCCAGCCGGTGGCGTTGGCGGTGGCCCCAGCGCTGGCCGCAACGTTGGCGGTGGATCCCGGGATCCCCGATCTGTGCGTGCCGCACAACCTTGCCGCGGACTTTGCCAATGGTGCACAGGCAATGCAGCTGGTGCTGACCGATCGGGCCTGGAATGCTGCTCTGCGCGCTGCCTGGCTCGCGGGTGCGGGTAGCGGCGATATCACGCCGGCGACCGAGGGACTGGACGTCAAGGGGATGCAGTTGACCGCGCTCGCCTGGCCGATGACGCCGTGGCTGCTGCGGAGCTGTGGCGCAACTGGCGGTCCCGTGCTCGAATTGAACGACCTGCGGGTGCACTTGCGGGTGAAGGTTCCTGGCGACCTGGAAGCCCTGCTCATTGAAGGAAATCTCCATGTCGCGATCCGCGCGCAAGCGGACTGGCAGTCGAAGGGCAATCACCTTGAGTTGCACATCGGGCCAACGTTGGCGCTGGCAGCGGACCTGGAGTTGCTCGGCAAGGCTTTCTTGGAGACCGATATCCAGGAAGCGGTGGTCGCCGATGCCCTGAAGACGGCAGTGCCCAAATTGCTCGACCAGTGGCGGAAGGCTGCCCTGGCGCAGCTGCCACTGCCAGTCACCGCCCAGCCGGGTACCGCGCCCGTCAATTGGAGTTGGGCTGCACCACAGGCGGTGCCTGGCGCGGTACGGCTGACAGCTCTGCCGCAGTAGCGCCCGCCAGCGCGGAGGCGCCTGCGCCGCCGCCGGCTTGAACCGGTCCGGTGGCCGGACATCGCCGATCGGCAACCGCCTGCCGCACCGCCCTTGCGCGTCACCTTGGCCCGCGGCTATACAGGATTACCCAGGTCCAGCAGCATGCTGGACCCCGGTCATCCTGTGCTTGCTGGGTGGGTCGCCAAGCTTGCGTCTGCATTGCAGCCGACTCGCGGCGACGGCGCAACGGTGATCTTGAACTTTGGTCAGAGTCTATAGCATCACCGAAGGAGGCGAGGTGAGCATCTGGCGACGCGCACTGGTCGAAGGCGCCCTTTTGGCCAGTCGCGGCATGGGCTTGGTCCAGCGGGCAGTTGCCGAAGTCCCGATCATGCTGCAAGACCCTGCACTCGGGCAGGCAACCGCCGACCGGTTCTACTGCGCCGAGCACAGCTACCGCGAGCGCGAGCGCCAAAGCGCGGGCTTGTTTCCGTTCGAAGAACGGGCGCTCGCCGGGTTTTTTCCGCCTCCGCCCGCGCGGATGTTCGTGCCGGCCGCCGGCGCCGGCCGCGAGTTGTTTGCGCTGCACGCGCGCGGTTACTGCGTGACCGGGCTCGAGCCCAACGCCGCGATGATTGCCGGCGCGCGTGCTGAAATCTCCCGCCGCGGCTTGGACATCGCAATCCGCCAGGCGACCCTGCAGCAGTGGGTTCGCACGCCCGATGGGCAGTTTGACGCCATCTTCACCGGTTGGGGGCTTTGGGTCCACATGCTGCACCACGCCGACCGCATCGCGGTGCTGCAGGCGTTTCGCCGGGTATGTCCCATCGGTCCGCTGCTGCTGAGCTTTTGGAGAGGCCAACGGACCCATGACCACCTGGAGCAGCCCGAAACGCTGTCGCCGCTGCACCCGCGTCCCCTGGGTCGGCTGAACCGCGTCACCCGCTATTGGCTGCGGCAGCGCTTGCTCGGCCGCCCGCCGGTCGAGCGCGGAACGGTGTACCGCAGGTTTCTCGCCCACCTGAGCACGGAGCCAGAGTTGCGCGAGGAGGCGGCGCTGGCAGGCTATGAAGTGGCATTCTACGAGCGCGATCTCAGCCGGTACGGCAATGCAGTGTTGCGACCGATTGGCTGATCCCACACCTGGGCGCCGCCGATGTGGCGGCCTACGGCGCACCGTCGCAGCCGAACGGCCCGCCAGCAGTGGCCCCGTAAGGGCCCGTAAAAAATCTACTCGATTTTCTACGTTGGCCCATTGCTGGCTTGGTTGGTCGCAAGCTCGCGACTTTGCAAGTCGACTCGCCGCTCCGCTCCGCGCTCATGTTGACTGACTTGTTCTTTTACAGGTCCTA
>CAXRHS010000252.1:0-2148 GCA_964230235.1 Myxococcota bacterium | reverse complement strand
CCCGCGGCTATGACGAGGATGTCGCGCTGGCCGCCCAGCAGACTGCGGTGGATGCCTATGGCGTGGCCTACCACCTGCTGAACCGCTTGCTGCTCGCCGTGCTCTTCAATGACCACGCACGCGCCGTGGCGCTGACGGCGCAGCTTGAGCCGTGGCTGCCGGCGATGGTCGCAACGGCGTCGGTGCCGATGCATGCCCTGCTCGACACCGTCCACCAGGGTCGCGTCGCGGCGCTTGGCGATGCGGCAAGCAAAGCGGCGGCGATTGCGCGCATGGAGAGCCACCAGGGCCGGCTGGAGCTGTGGGCCAACCACTGCGGCGAAAACTACGCTGCCAAGTGGCGAATCTGCCAGGCTGTTCTTGCTGGCGCGCGCGGTGATGGCCGGGCCGAGCGCCAGATGCTGCGCGAAGGGGCCGAGTACGCGGCCAAATGTGGCAATGGCCTGGAAGAGGCGCTGGGCTTCGAGTTGCTCGCGCACAGCTACGACGAAGAAGGCGCCACCGAGACTGCGCGCACGTGGTTTGCGCGCGCCCACCAGGCGTACTCGCTGTGGGGAGCGCGCAGCAAAGCCGACCAGCTGTGGCAGGACGCAACCTCGAAACACCTGTCGCCGCCACCGCAGCGCGCGCGCCCACCCAGGCCATGCGCGCGGCCACGGCCATGCACCGGGCGGCCAGCGGCGTTGTGGTCAGTCAACCGGTCAGCTCGACCGGGTCGCGCAGCACCGCAGACCTGGACCTGGCCAGCGTGCTCAAAGCCAGCCAGGCCATCGCCGGCGAGGTGGTGTTCGAGCGACTGTTGGCCAAGATGATGGCAGTGGTCATCGAAAACGGCGGCGCCGAGCGCGCAGTCCTGCTCACGGTCGACCAGGGCCACCTTGAGGTCACGGCACAAATGGCAACCGGCGACCAGGATGTGCCACGCGAGGCGCAGCCCTTGGACGAGGCGATTGCCCAGGGCGTGGTCCCTGGAGCGGTGGTTCGCTGGGTCGCGCGGTCGCGCGAAGTGGTGGTGCTCGACGACGCCGCGGCCGACGCCCGATTCGTGCACGACGGCTACCTGCAGAAGCGCGGCAGCAAAAGCGTGCTGGCGATGCCGCTGCTGCACCAAGGGGTCTTGAGCCACATCCTGTACCTGGAAGACGACATGGCGGTCGGCGCCTTTACCGAACGACGGCTTGGCACGCTGGAATTGCTCGCCGGGCAGATCGCCACTTCGCTCGCCAATGCGCGCCTTTTCGAACAGACAAGTGCGCTTGAGCGCGCCAACGCCCGCTTTGTGCCCTATGAGTTTCTGCAGGCGCTGCACCGGCCCAGCATCGTCGAAGTCCGGCTCGGCGACCATGTGCGCAAAGAAATGTCGATGTTCTTCTCGGACATCCGCGTCTTTACCGGGCTGGTCGAGCACCTGTCGCCCGAAGCGACGCTGCAGTTCGTCAACGGGTACCTGGCGATTGCGGAGGCGCCGCTTCTCGCCAACGGCGGCTTTATCGACAAGTACCTTGGCGACGGCATTCTGGCATTGTTCGATGGCAGCGCCGACCATGCCGTGCGCGGCGCGATTGCCATGCACAAAGCGCTTGCCGACTACAATGTGGGCCGGCTGGCGGCGGGCTTGCCCGAAGTGCGCACCGGCATTGGTATCAACACCGGCACGGTGGTGCTGGGCACATTGGGTGGCAAGAACGCACTGCAATGCAGCGTGGTCGGTGACGCCGTCAACCTCGCGTCGCGCATCGAGAGCCTGACCAGGCGCTACGGGGCCACGTTGCTCATCTCAGAGGCGACCTACGACCGGCTGGCGCAGCCGCGCGCGTACACGACCCGCCGAGTCGGGCGGGTGCAGGTGGTGGGCAAGACGCTGCCGGTCACGGTCTACGAAGTGCTGGACGCCGAACCACCCGGCGAACTCGCCGCCAAGCGGGCGACGCTGGCGACCTTCGAAACCGGGCTCGAAGCGTACTTTGCGGGCGACATGGTGGTGGCCGAGACGACTTTTGCGGCCTGTGTCGCGGCGGCGCCAAACGATCTGGCGGCTGCGCACCTTTTGCAGTCCGCGCGCGCCATGCGGGCGAGCGGCGTGCCGGCCGACTGGGATGGCGTGGAGCGGATGCACCTGAAGTAGCGTGCCGCCACCGGCAAGCGCGT
>CAXRHS010000251.1:0-2466 GCA_964230235.1 Myxococcota bacterium | reverse complement strand
CCCAGCCCGGCGCAGGCCGGGCTTGATATCCTGAGCCCGCGGCTTCAGCCGCCGGGTTCAAGACAAACGCCATGTAGTTACACGAGTTGTGCGCACCGGGCGGCGGACCCCAAGCCGTGAACCGCACCCCGCGGGCTGCAGGCAATGCCGGCCAAAGTGGCGGTCAGGCGGGGCAGGGTGCTGGTCTGGGCTCTATGGACAGCGAGCGCCAGCCAATTTGGCGACCCCGCAACCGCATTGACGCACTTGCAGCCCGAAGCGCAGAATTGGCCGCCCCGGCCCCACGCCGGCAAGGCCGTCGCCATGACCGCGCTACGCCCGCTGCTCCTGCTGTCCCTGGCCGCTCCGGCGTGCATGGGAACCACCGCCACCCTGCAACCGGCCGCCGAGTTGCCCGTCACCAAGGTGGTGCTGTACCAAAACGGCGTTGGCTACTTCGAGCGGCGCGGGACCGTCGTCGGCAAAGACCTGGAGCTGCGGGTGCGTCCCGACCAGATCAACGACGTGCTCAAGTCGCTGACCGTGCTCGACCTGTCCGGCAGCGTCGCGAGTTCGGTCAGCCTGCCAGTCGAGCGCTCCGGCGACGAGGTGGCGATGCACCTGCCGCAAGAGGTCCGCTCGGCGCAGGGCATGATGGCCTTGCTCTCGGTCCTCAGGGGCGCGCAAGTCGAAGTCCACGGCCAGCACGGCCGCCAGGTCGGCAAAGTGGTCGGCATCGAACGCAGCCAGACGGCGGATGGCGAAGGCAAGTTGGTCGACACGCCGATTCTGACCCTGCTGGGCAGCGACGATAGCGTGGTCAAAACCCCGGTAGCCGGCATCGACAAAGTGGTGATTGGCGACAAGACCTTGGCGGTCGGTCTGCAGCAGTCGATGGACATCGCACGCCGCGACGGCGCCTGGAAGCCGGCTAGCGTCCAAGTGCGCATGGCCGACGACGGCAGCCACGACCTGCTGGTCTCGTACATCCATGAAGTTCCGGTGTGGCGGCCGGCCTACCGGGCCTGGGTCGAAGCAGGCAAGGGCGTGACGCTGCAAGGCTGGGCGATTGTCGACAACGTATCCGGAGAGGCCTGGAAGGACGTCGATTTGACCCTGGTGGTCGGTTCGCCGCTGTCGGTTCGGTACCACCTGCACACGCCGCACCGGGTGCCGCGGCCAGACTTGTCGAGCCGGTTGCCGCAAGTGGCCGAAGCCCCGCCGGAAGCGGACGTAGGCTACGAAGAATCGCCTGCACCAGCGCCCGCCGCGCCATCGATGGAAGCCGAAAAGGCCTATGGTGGCCCGGGCGGTGGCGGCGCACCGCGACCGGCTCCGCGACCGCAGGCGGCCTCCAAACCGTACAAGAAGGCCAAGATGGCCGAATCCGCCAGCGACGAGAGTGGCGACTACGCAGAGCGCCAGCGGGCCCAGCAGGAAAGCATGCGCCGCGATGCCGCCATTCGCCAGGCCCAGGCGCTGGTGACGGGCCGCGAAGTCGGCGCGCTCTACACCTACAGGGCCCAGAAGCCGGTGACGGTGCCCGACCGCTCGGCGGCGCTCATCAACATCGTGTCGCGCAAGGCCGACGGCCAAGAGGTGTTTCTTTTCCGCGAGCCCGGCAGCGGTCAGCAACCGTATCGCGCGGTCCTTTTGCGCAACGGCAAAGAGTCGTCGCTCGAAGGCGGGCCGATTACGCTGTACGTCGACGGCACGTTTGCAGGCGAGGGCTACATCGGCCGGGTCGGCAAGGACGAGACAACCTTCATCCCCTACGCGCGCGAGTCTGGCTTTGCGCTCAACCAGCGCTACGATGAAACCGTGTCCGACCGCCGCATCGCCAAGATTCTGGGCGGTCGCATCTGGATCCAAGCCAAGCGTGTCTACACCCGCGTCGTCGCCATCGAAAGCAACCGCGATCAGCCGAGCACCTGCTACGTCAAGCTGCACCGCACCGGCGGAACCGATCTGGTCGACCCGCCAAAGGACCTGGTCAAAGCGGGCGGCGAGTTCTTCGTGCCCGTCAAGGTGCCAGCCAAGGGCAAGGGCGAGGCCAGGATCGTGGAGTCCACGCCGATTTCTTCGGTCGAGGCCGGCCTGACTCCGGCAGCCGTGGATGCCCTGAAATACTGGCTGGCCAACAGCAAGCCCGAGGAGGCGCTGGCCGGCCCCATCCGCGAAGCACTGGCGACCAACGACGAAATCAGCAAGCAAGAGCAACGCGTCTACGAGTTGCAACAGCAGCGCGACACCCTGGACCAGGAGCAGCGCCGCATCCAGGGCAACCTCGACGCGCTGCCGCAGGGGCCGGTGGCGGCGGATTTGCGCAAGAAACTGGTGGGTCAGTTGGACGACGCCAGCAAGAAGGCTGCCGAGGTCGCCAAGCACATCGTCGAAGCGCAGGTCAAGATTGCCGCGCTGCGCGAAAAGCTGCGGGTGCTGCTGGCGGGTGTCGAGCTGAAGTAGTCGCGGGAACGCAAGCTCGGG
>CAXRHS010000250.1:0-3825 GCA_964230235.1 Myxococcota bacterium | reverse complement strand
CGGCGGGCACCCTGACCACGGCACCGGTCGGACCCAAGACCGGCAATGAGCGATCCGTGCGCGGCGGCTATTTCCAGGACAACATGCCCGAGTTGCGCACCTCGGCGCGGGCGTTTGCCCAGCCAGCGACTAGCGCGTTTTCACTTGGCATTCGCTGCTGTCGCACCCCAAAGTAGTCGCCATGGCCCAGACTGCCGACCCTTCGCACTACGACGGCCACGATTTGGAGGCGCTGGCCGACATGCCGCGCTACAACGCGTGGATCGACAGCCAATTCGCGCCGTGGCTGCAGGGCCGGATCCTCGAAGTTGGCGCTGGTATCGGCAACTTTTCGGCCACCTGGCTGCCGCGGGCCCGCGAAGCGGTGCTGGTCGAGCCGGCCGCCAATCTGGCGCCGCGCCTGCAAGCGCGCTTTGCGACCGATGCCCGGGTGCAAGTGGCCAACACGCTGTTGAGCGACCTGCCCGCCCACCTGCGCCAGCCGCCGTTTGATGCAGCCGTGCTGGTCAACGTCTTGGAGCACATCGAAGACGACGTGGGCGTCTTGCGCGACCTGCACAACCTGCTGCGGCCGGGTGGCGCGGTGTGCGTGTTCGTGCCTGCCTTGCCGGCGCTTTTTGGCAGCCTGGACGAAGTGTTCGACCACGTTCGGCGCTACCGCAAAGCCGAGCTGGCCGACCGCGTGCGCGCGGCCGGGTTTGAAGTCGCGCGCGCAGCCTACATGGACAGCGCCGGGGTCATCCCGTGGTTCGTGGCGGGTCGGCTGTTGCGCCAGCGCAAGCTCGATGGCCGCGCGACCGTGGTGTACGACCGCGCGGTCGTGCCGGTGCTGCGGGCCGTAGAGGGCCTGATGGCACCGCCAGTGGGCAAAAGCCTGTGGATTGTCGGGGTGCGGCAGTAGGCCTGGATCGGCCAGTTGCTGGCAAGCGGTGCCACAGCTCACGCGCGGTAGACGTCGGCCCGGTCCTGCGCTAAACCGCGTTGCAAGGTCTGCTACAACCGGTCGGCCGTGGCCGCCACCGCCCGCATCTGCCATACTGACCGCCCACCCGGGAGGCCAGTGTGTTCCGATTCCCAGCTCGACTGATCTCCGTCGTTTGTGCTGCCGCCGCGGTCGCTGCAGCATGCGGCGACCCGGCCACGGTTGCGCCACCTGGCGGCTCGACGCTCAAAACGGACACGGCCACCGCGGATGCGGGCCTGGTCGACGTGCAGCAACCTGCCGATGTCGCGCCTGCCGACCTGGCCGCTGGCCCAGAGACGTTGGATGGCACGGCGGACCTCGCGGCAGACACCGCGGCCGTCGACACAGCCGATGCTGTCTTCGACACAACCTCCGACGTTGCTGACGTGGCCGAAGCCAGCGACGACACCGCCGCCGACGCCGGTGAAACCACCGAGCCAGTCGCGGACGCCGCGGCCGAAGTGGTGGAGCCGACAGCGCCCGTTGACGACACGGGGCCAGAGGCCGCGGAGACGACAGAACTAGACGGTGCCGCCAGCGCTGAGACCGTTGAAGTCGTGGAGGTCGTTGAGGAAGTCTCGACCCCGGACAGCGCGGATGCGCAAGAAGTGGCGGTGGGCGCCCCAGACCTGCCGCCCGCGTGCAGCGCAGACGCCGACTGCGCGGCCCAAGAAGACGGCACCCTGTGCAACGGCACCCTGTACTGCGACCCGACGACCAAGGCGTGCACGGTCAATCCGGCGACCGTCGTCAAGTGCGCGTCCGACCTCGACAGCGCCTGCGCAAAGGCCGCGTGCGAGCCGGCGACCGGCAAGTGCGCGCTCAAGCCGGTCAAGAATGGCACCCTATGCAGCGACGGCCAGAAGTGCACCGAAGGCGATGTGTGCATCGCCGGCGCCTGCGAGCCCGGCGAAGACATCTGCAGCTGCAAGCAAAACGCCGACTGCGCCGCACAGGAAGACGGCAACCTGTGCAACGGCACCTTGTTTTGCAACAAGGCGACCGGCCAATGCCAGCTCAACCCGGCGACAGTCATCAGCTGCCCGAGCGTCGACGACACCGCTTGCCTCAAGAACCAGTGCCAACCCAAGACCGGCAAGTGCGCCAAGACCGCGGTTACCGACACCCTGCCCTGTGACGACGGCAACCCGTGCACCCCCAACGAGGCGTGCCAGGCCGGCCAGTGCGTCGCCACCGCCAACACCTGCGAGTGCGCCAAAGACGCCGACTGCGTCGGCAAGGACGACGGCAACCTGTGCAACGGCTTGCTGTACTGCAACCTCAAGCAGCTGCCGCACGTTTGCGAGCTCAACCCGGCCTCGGTGGTGTCGTGCCCGACCGTGGACGACACCAGCTGCACCAAGCACACCTGCGCGCCCAAGACGGGCAAGTGCGTGGCGGTCGCCCTGCCCGACGGCGTGACCTGCGAGGCCGATGGCAGCGACTGCACGCAGGGCGACCAGTGCAAAGGCGGCGTATGCACCGCATCGCAAAGCGTGTGCGCGTGCCAGAGCGACGCCGACTGCGGCACGTACGAAGACGGCGACCTGTGCAACGGCACGCTGTACTGCAATCCGGTCAGCAAGGCGTGCATCGTCAACCCGGCCACCATCATCCAGTGCCCGTTTGGCCAAGACACCGCGTGCGTGCAGAACCAGTGCGAACCGGCGAGCGGCACCTGTGCGATGACCGCGATCAACACCGGCAATGCGTGCGAAGCCGACGGCAACCCCTGCACGCCTTACGACTGCTGCCAGGCCGGCAAGTGCGTCCAGGGTGCCAACGTGTGCCAGTGCCAGCAAACCGCGGACTGCGCGAGCAAGGACGACACCGACCCGTGCAACGGCAAGCTGGTGTGCGACACCAAGAACACTGTATGCGTGGTCAATCCGGCTACCGTGGTCACCTGCACCGACGACGGCGGCCAGGCGTGCGTGCGCAACCTGTGCGACTCCGCCGACGGCGCCTGCAAGCCGACCGCGGTGTTCGAGGGCAAGTGGTGCAACGGCGACGACAACCCGTGCACCCTCAACGACACCTGCCTGGCTGGAAAGTGCACAATCGGCAAGAACATCTGCGCCTGCGAACTTGACCCGCACTGCGACGGCAAGGACGACGCCTCCAAGTGCAACGGCACGCTGTACTGCAACAAGGCGCAGGCGCCGTTCGTGTGCGAGGTCGCCAAAGCGACCATTGTCGCGTGCAGTGCCGCCAACGACACCTTGTGCCTCAAGAACCAGTGCCAGACGCTGACCGGCAAGTGCGCGCCGACGCCGGTTGCTGTAGGCAGCGCGTGCAGCGACGGCAACCTCTGCACGCAAGCCGACCAGTGCAAGCTCGGGCTGTGCAATGGCACGACGGTCAATTGCGACGACGGTGACCCATGCACCGCCGACGCCTGCCTGGCCAAGAACGGCGTATGCAGCCACAAGGTCGCCAACTGCGACGACGCCAACAGCTGTACGCTCGACACCTGCGACGCCAGCAAAGGCTGTGTCAACCTGCCGGTCGCCGGCACCGCGGCGTGCAACGACGGCGACCTGTGCTCACAGCCCGACCTGTGCATGGCCGGCGTTTGCGCGGGCAAAAAGCTGACCTGCGACGACGGCAAGCCCTGTACGACCGACAGCTGCAATCCGCTGACCGGCTGCGTCAATGCCAGCGTCGCCGACGGCCAGCCGTGTTCCGACGGCAACTTGTGCACCCAAACCGACACCTGCAAGCAAAGCGCGTGCAGCGGCAAGCCCATCGACTGCGACGACGCCGAGCCGTGCACCAGCGACAGCTGCGACGGCAAGACCGGCAATTGCGCGCACGCCGGCTTGGACAAGCCGTGCGACGACGCCAACCCGTGCACCGAG
>CAXRHS010000249.1:0-6361 GCA_964230235.1 Myxococcota bacterium | reverse complement strand
CTGGACCTGCGCGACCGAATTCAAGAAAGAGGAGTGCACCACCGAGACCGTCACCGACCTGTACGAACTGTGCAACGGTCTGGACGACGACTGCGACGGCCAGACCGACGAGGACCTGGCCTACCTGGGCAAGACCGTCGGACAGGACTGCGACGGCTTTGGCCAGTGCGGACCGGGCAAGGTCGTGTGTTCGCCAGAGTTGCAGGTTCCGGTGTGCTCGACCGACTACTTTGGCACCGCGCCTGAGTCCAAGGCAGAAACCTGCAACAAAGTCGACGACGACTGCGACGGGCAGACCGACGAGGATCAGAGCTTTGGCGGCAAGAAACTCGGCGAGAGCTGTGTCGGCGCAGGTGCCTGCGCAACCGCGACCGGCAAAGTCGAGTGTGCGGCCAGCGGCAAAGCCATCTGCAGCGTGATGCAGGGCGGCAGCAACTTTGCCGGCAAAATCGAGACCTGCGACGGCGTCGACAACGACTGCGATGGCCACGTCGACGAGGGCTTGAAGGTCCAGGACTCGACCTGCAAGAAGTCAGGCGTGTGCAACGAAGCCAACGTCGTTTCCAAGTGCGTGGCAGGCACCTGGGACTGTTCGTACAACGGCGTGGTCGGCTACCAACCCGACAAGGAGTACAGCTGCGACGCCTTGGACAACGACTGCGATGGCAAGACCGACGAGGACTTTGAAGTTGGCCTGGCCTGCGACGGCACTGACACCGACAAATGCCAAAACGGTACCTGGCAGTGCAGCGAAGACAAAGGCGGCAAGGTCTGCATCAACGAGACCAAGACCGACATCGCCGAGTCGTGCAACGGCAAAGACGATGACTGCGACGGCGACACCGACGAGGGTTTTGACCTTGGCATACCGTGCGACGGTCCCGACACGGACAAGTGCAAGAACGGCGTCAACATTTGCACTGCGGACGGCAAGGGGGTGACCTGCGGCGACGAAATCAAGAAAGACATCGCCGAATCCTGCAATGATCAGGATGACAACTGCGACGGCACCACCGACGAGGGCTTCACCTTCGGCAGCGACAAGATCGCCTTGGGCGCGTCGTGTGATGGTCCGGACAGCGACAAGTGCAAGAATGGCACGGTGTTGTGCGCTGCGGATGGCAAGTTCGCCGTGTGCGGCGCCGAAACCAAAGAGAATCTGGTCGAAATCTGCAACGCGGTGGACGACAACTGCGATGGCAAGACCGACGAGGGCCAAACCTACACCGGCAAGGCGCTCGACGCCGGCTGCACCGGAACCGGGGCATGCGGCGCCGGAACGGTCGTGTGCTCGCCTGTCACTTTCAAGGCGACTTGCTCCACCAACCCCGACGCCTTCCTTATCTTCAACGGCCAGGAGCTGTGCGACGGCCTCGACAACGACTGCAACGGCAAAATCGACGACAACCTGAGCCTGAGCGGGGTGCCGCTCGGCGGCAACTGCCCGGCAGTCGGCGAATGCGGAGCAGGCAAAGTCCAGTGCGGCAGCAACAAGCAGGTGGTCTGCAGCACCCAAAAAGGCGGCGGCGTCGACCAGAGCAAGGCCGAGAGCTGCGACGGCAAAGACAACGACTGCGACGGCAAGACCGACGAAGACCTGACCGTCGTGGACTCCACCTGCAAGCAGGCCGGCGTGTGCGGCAACGACAAGCTGGGCGCCGTGTGCGCCAACGCCAAGTGGACCTGCGACTACAGCCAGGTGCCTGGGTACAGCGAAAAAGAACTTTGCGACGGGTTGGACAACAACTGCGACGGCAAGACCGACGAGGGCTTCGATATCGGCGCGCCGTGTGACGGTGCGGACAGCGACAAGTGCAAAACCGGTTCGTGGACCTGTAAGCCCGACGGCAGCGACCACCAGTGCATCAACGAAGACGAGACCGACAAGCTCGAGGTCTGCGACGGCAAGGACAACAACTGCGACGGCAAGACCGACGAAGAGTTCTTCTACGGCCCCGACAAGCTCGCGCTCGGTGCCAACTGCGATGGCATGGGCATCTGCGGGCCCGGCAAGGTCATTTGCGGCAAGAACCTGTTGGCGGCGTGCAGCACCGACCCCGAAGGCACCAGTCCGCAAAACAAGGAAGAAGTCTGCAACACCCTGGACGACGACTGCGACGGCACTGCCGACGACGGTCTGAAGTACGGCGGTCTCGCGGTGGGCGCGCCCTGCTCTGGCGTGGGCGAATGCGGCAACGGCACCGTCGTGTGCAACCTCAAGCTGCAAGCCGTGTGCTCGACCAACCCGGATGGGCCCGACTACGAGCCGAAAATCGAGCTGTGCAACCTCAAAGACGACGACTGCGACGGCCAGACAGATGAAGAGCTCGACCCCAAGAAGTCGACTTGCAACCAATTGGGCGTATGCGCGACCGCGCTCAAAGCGACCTGCAACAAGGGCGCGTGGAAGTGCTCGTACGACACCAGCCTGGGCTTCGAATTCAAGGAAACGGTGTGCGACGACCTCGACAACGATTGCAACGGCGTGACCGACGACCCCTACCCGACCAAAGGCAAGCCCTGCGATGGCGACGACGCCGATCAATGCAAGAACGGCGCTTTCGTCTGCACCGACAGCAAGAAGGATGTGGTGTGCAAAGAGAGCGGGCCGGGCGGTGTCAGCGAGGAGATCTGCGACGGCAAGGACAACGACTGCAATGGCCAGGTCGATGAGCAATTCACCACGCTGGGTCAGGCGTGCGACGGCCCCGACACCGACCTGTGCCCGAACGGCGTGCTGGTCTGCAGCGCCAACGGCGCGGGCGTGGTGTGCGGCAGCGAGTTCATCCAGAACTTGAAGGAACTCTGCGATTTTCAAGACAACAACTGCGACGGCAAGACCGACGAAGGTCTGGGTCTGGGCGACAAGTGCGACGGCCCCGACAGCGACCAGTGTCAGTTCGGCACCTGGGCCTGCGGTGCCGGCGGCAAGGTCGTGTGCGAAAACGAAACCAAGGTGGGCATTACCGAGATCTGCAACAACCTGGACGACGACTGCAACGGCAAGACCGACGAGACCTTTGGCCAAAAAGGCCAGAAGTGCGACGTGCCGACCGACATCGACGATTGCGCGACCGGGTCGTACCAGTGCACGGCACAAGGCGCGCTTGCATGCATTGGCGATATCGCCTGCTCCGGCGGAACGCCCTGCAAGAAGTCGGGCAGCATCACCCAGCTCGACCAGTGCATTTGCGGAACCCAGACCTGCTCCGTCGACCAGGGCGACCAGTGTGGAGCCGACAACAAGTGCACCTGCAAAGGTGGTTTAGCCTGCGTCGCCCCCAAGAAATGCACCTCGACCGGCTGCAAGTAGGCGCGCCGATGCGGCTGGCGTGCGCCTTTGTCGCCATCGCGTTGATTGGCGCCGCGTGCCAAGGCAAGCCGATTGTACCGCCGGCGACTGCACCTGAGCCGGCCACCGCTGCGACAGCGCCACCCGCTGCACGCGCCGCTGCTGCGCCGACACCGACCACTGCGCCGGAGGCCCCGCTCGATCCCGAGCCGTATGCCCTGCCGGCCGGTCAGACCCTTGGCGATGCCCTGCCGCAACTTCCGGCACCAGCGCCTCGGCTCGCGGGAGGGGGCAGCGCAGGTGGCGCCGTGCTGCAAGCCAAGAGCGGGTGCGCGGCCGACGTGCCCGACGAGTACACGCTGGTTCGCCGGGTTGAACTGACCTACCCAGCCACCAAGCCGGGCGACCCCGCGCAGGTGCTGGAAGTTTGCCTGCTGCAAAAGACCGTCGACCGCGCCGACAGCGTGGCTGAAGGTGGAAAGGCCTTCTTGGTCGTAGCAGCGTTTGCAGACGAGACCAAGGTGTCGCATCCATTCGAACAGCTGACGCGGCCGCCAACCACGCTGCCGCCGGAGCGGCAGAAATCTGGCCACGATGGCGGTAGCTGGGCTGGCCTGTTTGCAACTGGCGATACCGACCGTCCGGCGCTGGCGGTGGTCTCTGCGCGCTTCTACGACGGTCCGCTGGGAGAAGAAGTCCAGTTCGTGCGCGCGTCGCGCCTGCTGACCAAGGCTGCACAGGGCTGGCAGTGGGTGCCACTGGCCAGCCGCACCCACCGCAGCGTCGACCTGGAACACTTGCGCGCCCTTTGCAGCGGCAAAGCCGACGCCTCGGCGGCAGACAAAGCGGCCGGCGCTCTGGCCGTAGCTTGTGAACGTGCGGAGGCCGTTGAGACCGAAGCCGCCAAGGCCGAGACGCGGTTGGCAACCCGCAAGAAGCGTTTGGCGGGAGCCGGCGGCGGCCAGGCGGCAAGCGATCCCGACCCGCAGTCGATCTGGCTGCGCGATGCGCGGGTCGCGCTGGCCAAAGGCGAGTTTGCCGCGGCCATCGAAACCGCGTTGCATGTCGATGTCGTGTGCGGCGAAGCTGTGGCCGAGGCCCACGCTGTCGTCAAGGACGCGCTGGCCGCCCAGCGACTGGAACCGCTGCGCGCCCAGCCACAGCAGACGCTAAGCGAGTTGTGCGAGCCGCTGCCGGACAAGCCCGCGCCGCGGCGCCCGCGCGAAGCACCCGCCAAAGGCAAACCCGACAAAGGCGGGGAGCGCGCGCCATGAAGCCCATTGCCCGCCCAGACGTCTCACGCCAGGGTCCCCATCCAGGGCCGGTGACAATAACCATGTGTGACCCGCCCATCCCAAGGGCCCGTGAAGTCGCGACGCGATTTTTCGCGTTGCCCCGTGGCTTGCGCAGCGGTTCGCAAGCCCGCGAATTGGCAAGTCGACTCGCCGGTCCGTTGTGCGACGGTATCGACGGGTTGATGACGACAAGGCCGATCGGTCTGGCGATCCCGGTCGCGGTCGCGCTTGCCATGTGTGGCTGCGAGAAACAAGAGGCGCAACCGCCGCTTGCAACCGACGTGGCCGTGGCGATGGCGCCACCGGAGAGTCTTCCGCAAGGACCCGAGGAAGCCCAGATCGTCTTCCAGCAGGGTCCTCCACCGCCTGCCAAGGTCAAGCCCAAGCCCAAGCCCGCAGAACCGAAGGCGGAGCCGGCCAAAGCCGAGCCTGCTCGACCCGATCCACCGAAAATGGAGCCCAAGCCCCCTGAGCCCAAGGGCCTGACCGTGCCGGCCAGCGATGGCAGTTCAGCGTCCGGCTCGTCCGGTCGGCCAGCGCCGCCGCCGACGCCACCGGCTCCTCCGCCCACGCCGCCCCCGACTCCGGCCAAACCGGCACCCGTGCGCAGTTCTTCGCTGCCTGCCGGCAATTTTGACGCCGGCACCGCCCAGTCCTTTCGCGAAATCGCCGTGAGTACCGGCGGCAGCGTGCTGGCCGCGGCGAGCGCCGGACAGCTGCCAGGGGCCATCCAGCGCCTGCTTGGCACCCTGACTGCAGTGCCCGATCTCGACATGGTCCTGCTCATCGACACCACCGGCTCCATGCGCGACGACCTGGCAGCCATGCGCAGTGCCGCGGCCAGCGTGCTCAGTACCGCGTTTGCGCGGCCGGGCAAGACGCGGGTCGGCGTGGTCTACTACAAGGACAAGACGCCTGACTGCACCTACGTGACCAAAATGGAACTCGCGCTCAGCGAAGACAAGGGCGACATCGCAGGCGCACTGGCGCGGGCCAAAGTCGACTGCGGCGGCGACTTTCCAGAACACGTGTACGCGGGCATCCACCGCGCCGCGACCGGCATGTCCTGGCGACCAGAAGCAGCCAAGGTCATCGTGCTGATCGGCGACGCGCCGCCCCACGACGACTACCCCGACGTGACCCGCGGCATGGCGATCGGCGCTGCAAAGTCGCGCGGTATCGGGGTGACGTCGATTATTGTCAACAAGGACTAGATCTCACAGCGCCAGTTCGAGCCAGATCGGGCAATGGTCTGACCCCTGCACCTCGGACGAGATTCCCGCACCGCGCAGAATTGCGGCAGCCGCTGGCGACACCAGACTCAGGTCAATACGCCAACCGATGTTCTTGGCGCGGACCCCAAAGCGCTGCGACCACCATGAGTAGGCGTCCGTGGCCGTCGGATGGACCCGCCGGAACGCATCCACCCAGCCCAGAGCCAGCCAGCGCGCGACTTCGGCGCGTTCCTCCGGCAAAAAACCGCTGGTCTTGGTGTTGTCCTTGGGCCGGGCCAGGTCGATGGCTTCGGGCGCCGTATTCCAGTCGCCGATGACCACGACCGGCTCACCGGCGTCCGCCAGCGGCTGCAGCCGCGCCTGCAGCGCCCGACAAAATGCCAGCTTGTACGGCACCCGGCTGTTGTCGCGCTCCTTGCCATTGCCATTTGGAAAGTACACGCCCGCCACCCACAGCCGCCCAAACCGCGCCAGTTGCAGCCGGCCTTCGCAGTCGAATGCGGCCACGCCGAGTTCGCTGTGCAACTCGTCCCACGGCT
>CAXRHS010000248.1:0-5643 GCA_964230235.1 Myxococcota bacterium | reverse complement strand
CCCAGCCCGGCGCAGGCCGGGCTTGGTATCCTGAGCCCGCGGCTTCAGCCGCAGGGAGCAACACGAACGTCGCGTAGTTACACAAGTTGCGCCCAGCACGCGGTGGACCCCAATTGGCGATCCGCACCCTTGCGCGTTCCGATCCGACGTCGCCGATCAGCGCCGCAAGGGGTCGGACAGGGGGCTGACAGGCGTGGCTGGGACGGATAGATGCCAACAGAAGCAGTGCGGCGCGGCGAACTCACCTGCAACGCCAAGCGCCTGCGACCGCGTGGGCGACCACGCGGCGCACGATCCGCAGCTTTTCACGCGAGAACGATCTTCTACTTCGGCGGCATGCGCAGCGCGCCGTCCAGCCGAATCGTCTCACCGTTCAACATACGGTTGCTGATGATGTGCTCGACCAGTTGCGCGTACTCATCGGGGTCGCCCAGCCGCTGCGGAAACGGGACTTGCTTGGACAACTCGTTTTGCACCTGCTCGGGCAACGACGCCAGCATCGGGGTCTTGAACAGGCCCGGCGCGATCGTGCACACCCGCATGCCCAGGTGCATCAGGTCGCGCGCCAGCGGCAGGGTCATGCCCGCGATCGCAGCCTTGGAAGCCGAATAGGCCGCCTGACCGATCTGGCCATCGAACGCGGCGACAGACGCAGTGCTGATGAACACCGCGCGCTCGCCGTCCAGGCCAGGCTCTGCATCGGCAATCCGCTGGGCAACCAGGCGGATGATGTTGAAAGATCCGGCGACATTGACGTGAAGCACCTTGGAGAAGGTCGCCAGATCGTGCGCGCCGCCCTTCGACAGGGTGCGCTTGGCCACGGCAATGCCGGCGCAGTTGACAGCGACATTGACCTTGCCCCATTTGGCCTGGGCGGCGTCGAGCGCGGCGTTGACGTCGCTCTCGCTGGTCACATCGCAACCGCAAAAGATGGCGTTGTCGCCGATTTCTTCTGCGACATTCGGCCCGTGGCTCGCGGGCAAATCGACAATGACGACCTTGGCACCTTTGCGCCCGAGGCGCAGCGCAGTTGCGCGTCCGAGCCCCGATGCGCCACCAGTAACGAGCGCGATGACATTGGAAATGTCCATGATTCCTCCAGGTTGGGTGAAACGTGCCACGTGCCCGACTGCGGCCGTGGCGCGCGTTTTGGCAAACTTCGCGCCCGTTGGCAACCAGGCAGCGGACGCTCAGGTCAGGGCTTTGGCGCGGCGTTGCCGGCCATCAAGGGCGGCCAGCGCCAGGCCGGCGCGGGGGTCCAGGCTGCGGCAGGTCGCTTCGGCGTGGTTGCTCACTCGACGAACCACAGAAAATCCATCTTGAATTGTCGAAGACCTTGCGCCTGGCTGCCCGACAGCGGGTCGAACGGTAGCCGACAAAGCGACGTGGCTGCGTGGGCAACGTCCCGCGCATTGGCTCGACAGCGGCCCTCGCCACGTCTGGTACGCCACTGTTCCGCGTGGTACAACGCGCGCCCCCATGGACGTTATCGCCTCCACCATCGATCGCCAGAGCCCCGCGTGGCATGCCAACCGCGCGCACCATCAGGCGCTCCATGCGCGACTGCAGCGCGATCTGACCGTGGCGCGCCTTGGCGGCCCGGAGTCGGCGCGCAAGCGCCACACCGAACGCGGCGCTTTGCTGGCCCGCGATCGCATCGAAGCGCTGGTCGACCCTGGCAGCCCGCTGCTGGACCTCTCGCCGCTGGCCGCTTGGGAGATGTACGACGGCGAGGCGGCTGCCGCAGGCGTGCTGACGGCGATCGGGCAGATCTGTGGTCGCCAGTGCCTGATTGTGGCCAACGATGCCACGGTCAAAGGCGGCAGCTACTATCCGCTCACAGTCAAGAAGCACCTGCGCGCGCAAGAGATTGCGGCGGAAAACCGCTTGCCGTGCGTGTACCTCGTCGACTCTGGCGGTGCATTTTTGCCGCTACAGAGTGAGGTCTTTCCAGATCGCGACCATTTCGGGCGCATCTTCTACAACGAAGCGCGCCTGTCCGCGGCCGGAATCCCGCAGATCGCAGTCGTCATGGGCATGTGCACGGCGGGTGGCGCCTACGTTCCGGCGATGGCCGACGAAGCGATCATCGTGCGCAACCGCGGCACCATCTACCTTGCAGGTCCACCGCTGGTGCGAGCCGCGACCGGCGAAGAAATCACGGCAGAGGCCTTGGGCGGCGGCGACGTGCACACCCGCATCTCCGGAGTCGCCGATCACCTGGCCGACGATGACTTGCACGCGCTGCACCTGGCGCGGTCGGCCATCGCCACGCTCAACCGCGAAAAGACCATGACCGGGCAGATCGCGGCCCCCGAGGATCCGCTGTACGACGCCGATGACCTCTTTGGCATCGTCCCGGCCGACCTGCGCCAGCCCTACGACGTGCGACAGGTGATTGCCCGCCTGGTCGATGGCTCGCGGCTGCACGAATTCAAGCCGCGCTACGGTACCGAGATCGTCTGCGGTTTTGCGCGGATCCATGGCATGCAGGTCGGCATTCTTGCCAACAACGGCGTGTTGTTTTCGGCCAGTGCGCTCAAGGCCGCCCACTTTATCGAGTTGTGCTGCACCCGCCAGACGCCGATTCTTTTCTTGCAGAACATCACCGGTTTCATGGTTGGCAGCCGGGCCGAGCACGGCGGCATTGCCAAAGACGGCGCCAAGATGGTGCACGCCGTGGCGACGGCCAATGTACCGAAACTGACCGTGATCATCGGAGGTTCGTATGGCGCTGGCAACTACGGGATGTGCGGCCGTGCTTACCAACCGCGCTTCCTGTTCACGTGGCCCAACGCGCGCATCAGTGTGATGGGCGGCGAGCAGGCTGCCAACGTGATGAGCACGGTCAAGCAAGAGCAGGTGCGCAAAGAAGGTCGCGCGTTGTCGGAAGACGAGATCGCCGCCATCCGTACGCCGGTGCTCGAACGCTACGACCGCGAAGGCAACCCGTGGTACGCCACAGCGCGGCTATGGGACGATGGCATCATCGCGATGACCCAGACCCGCGATGTCCTTGGCCTGGCCCTGTCGGCGTGCCACAACGCGCCATTTGGCCCGTGGCAGCCCGGCGTCATCCGGATGTAGGCGCGCGTGGATGTACCGCTCACAGGTTGGCATCGCCGCCCGCTGCGCCGCCGGACGCTGCCGATGCAATCCCAATCTGCTGCCAACAGGCGCCGCAGCGCCCAGCAGGTTGTGACGCCACTTTCCTACAGTCGACCGGCTACACGCCGCGGGTTGCAAGCCCAATGATTCGCACCGAAGTCACCCAAGGCGTCGCCCGCCTCACCCTGGCGCGCCCCGAAAAGAAGAACGCCTTCAATGGCGAGATGCTGCAGACCATCGACCGCACGGTCGCTGCATGGGGCGCCGACCCAGCTGTCCGCGTCATCGTGCTGCAGGCCGACGGCGAAGCGTTTTGCGCCGGCGCCGATCTCGCGTGGATGGCCCAGTACGCCGATGCCGATCGCGCGACCAATGTGCAAAGTGCCCGCGAATTGGGCGGGGTATTCCACCGGATTGCCACCGCGCCCAAACCGGTCGTGGCGCGCATCCAAGGCGCAGCGCGCGGCGGCGGCGTCGGTCTGGCAGCGGCTGTGGACATCGCGATTGCCAGCGATCGGGCATCGTTTGCACTGACGGAAGTGCGTCTGGGACTGCTGCCAGGGGTGATTTCGCCGTTTGTGGTCGAGCGGGTCGGACCGAGCCGGGCCCGCCAGCTCTTCATGACCGGCGAGACGGTGTCGGCAGCAGACGCGGAGCGCTGGGGCCTCGTCCACGCCTGCGTGGCGGATGGGGATTTGGACGCACGTGTGAACGCGGTCGTCGCGCAATTGGTCCAGGGTGGGCCCGAAGCACTGCTCGCCTGCAAGCAACTGGTGGATCTGGTGGCTTTTCAGCCGCCGCAAGCCGTGTTTGATCAGACCGCTGGCCTCATCGCCGATCGGCGGGTGTCGGCCGAGGCGCAGGAAGGCATGGTGGCGTTTCTGACCAAGCGCAAGCCCAATTGGATTCCATGACGACGATGCGCAAGGTATTGATCGCAAACCGAGGCGAGATTGCGTGCCGGATTGCCCGCGGTTGTCGGGTGCTCGGCATTGGCAGCGTTGCGGTGTTTTCCGAAGCCGACGCGGCGGCACGTCACGTGCGGGTGTGCGACGAAGCCGTCTGCGTCGGTCCGTCCGAAAGCGCCAAAAGCTACCTGAACATCGACGCCATCCTCGACGCTGCCCGGCGCACGGGCGCGGACGCAGTCCACCCTGGCTACGGGTTTCTTAGTGAGAACAACGACTTCGCCCGCGCAGTCGAGGCCGCCGGCTTGACCTGGATCGGACCACCGGCCGACGTCATCGCGCCAATCCAGTCCAAGACCGCCGCCAAAGCAGTGGCGCAGGCTGCGGGGGTACCCACTGCGCCGGCGATGGTCGTCGAGGGCACCGACGTGGACGCATTGCGGCAGATGGCGGAGACCATCGGGTTTCCGCTGCTGGTCAAGCCGCAAGACGGCGGCGGCGGCAAGGGCATGCAGCGCGTCGATCGCGCCGAACAACTGCCCGCAGCGCTCGCCAGCGCCCGTCGCGTCGCCGCTTCGGCCTTCAAAAGCGATCGCCTGTTTGTCGAGCGGTTCGTCGACCGCGCGCGCCACGTCGAAGTCCAGGTCTTTGGCGACCGCCATGGCACCGTGGTGCACGCTTTTGAGCGCGATTGCACGCTACAGCGGCGCCACCAAAAGGTCATCGAAGAGTCGCCCTGCCCTGCCTTGACGCCGCAAGAGCGCGCGAGGATTTGTGAGAGCGGTCGCGCCTTTGCAGCGCAGATTGGCTACGTCGGCGCGGGTACGGTCGAGTTCCTTTTCGACCCGGTGACCCGCCAGCACTACTTCTTGGAAATGAACACCCGCCTGCAGGTCGAGCACCCTGCCACAGAGCTGGTGGTCGGCGCGGACCTGGTGGTGGCGCAGCTGCGGGTCGCCCGCGGCGAGCGGTTGCAGGCAATCTGGCCGGACGGCCTGCAACAGCGGGGTCATGCCGTCGAAGTGCGGGTCTACGCAGAGGATCCGAGCGCCGGCTACGTGCCGCAAGTCGGGCGGCTGATGCGCGCGGATTGGCCGGATGCGCCGTTTGTCCGCACCGACGCCGGGTTTTGCGCTGGCGACGAAGTCTCGATGTACTACGACCCGATGCTGGCCAAGATCATCGCGTGGGGCCGCGATCGCGGCGAGGCGACCGCGCGTTTGCAAGCGGCGCTGGCGGAAACGGTCATCCACGGCGTCGGCACCAACTTGGGCTTTTTGCAGCAATTACTTGGTCACGACGCATTCGTACACAACGACCCGGGCCATAGCGCCGCCCACACCACCTGGCTCGATGCGGCTTGGGGAGATGCAGCGCCGGGCACCCCCGACGACGCCGACAGCATTGCGCTGAGTGCTCTGGCGCTCGCAGGCTCGGGCGGCCCCCTGGCACGAACGGCGAGCGCGACCGGTTCCGCAGGCCAGACGGGGCGCACGCCCGACGTGTGGGAATCTCTGAGCGCCTTTCGGATCGCTGGGGAGGCCGCGTGAACCGCCACTACCGTTCCGGCGGCGGCCGCGCGCTGGAGTTGACGACACACCCAGCTGGCGCGGGCCATCGGCCGCCT
>CAXRHS010000247.1:0-5297 GCA_964230235.1 Myxococcota bacterium | reverse complement strand
GCTTGGTCTTGCGCAAGGTGTCGAGCAGCTCGCCAGCTTCGTCGCGCACCAGGCTGCTGGCCAAAAGCGCGATGGTTTCCGCTGCGCGCGCGGTCTCGGCCGGCAGTCGGATGGCCCGGCCACTTTTGTGCCCATCGGGTGCGACAAACGCCACGTGCGCCTGGCCCGCCCCGGCAGGAGCGACCGAAAGCGCGCCACTGGCCGCCGGACAGGGCAGCTCGGTGCGCACCGGGACTTCCAGTTCGTGTTCGATGGCCAGTTGCAGGGCGCTCGCCGGCGGCAGCCCATCGGCGGCGTCGACTGCCAGGCACAAGGTGGGCGGCAGGGGCTGGGCAGCGGCGAGGTCGGCAAGGCCGGCACTCGCGAGCACGACAAACAGCGTAGCCCTGGGCTTCATGGCGCGCCCTCCTGCAGGGCGGCGATCAGCCGCGCCGCTTCGGCCTGGCGGTAGCCGCCTTCCATGCCCTGCGCAAACGGCTCAAGCGCGATGCGCGCTTCGGGCTTGCGCCCCAACCGCAACAGGCAAACGGCCCGGTTCCAGCGCGCTTCGGGCGCGAGCGCACCGCCCGGCGCCGCGCGCAAGTACGCTTCCCAGCCTGCCAACGCCTTGGCGTACGCCTTGTCGCGGAACTGCAGGGCCTGCGCAGAACGAAACAGCACCAGCGTCTCATCGGGTGGGCTCGGCGCCGGCGCGGCGGCCGGCGGCTCAGGCGGCGCGGCGAGGGCTGGCGGCTCGTTTGGCCCAGCTGCCGGCTCAGGCGCAGGCGCACCTGCGGCCGGCTTGGGCTCCGGCTCGAGTCTGCGTGCGCCTTCTGGGGCCAGGCGCGGCTTGGGCGCGCGCGCCAGTTCCGGCGGCGGCGATTGGGGTGCGGTGGTTGCCTGCGGCTCCACCGGTTGCGGTGACGGCGCAGCGGGCAATTCCGGTGCGGCGGGCGGCTCTGGCGCTACCGCTGGTTGCGCGTCAGCCACGGGTTCGGGGCCCGGCAGTTCGGCGACCGGCCGGCCGATCTTGACCTTGCGCACTGCTGGGGCGTCGTCCTGGGCTGGCACCTGCGGCACCAGACTCTCGGCTGGCGCGAGGCCGACGGCGCGCTGCACCACGGCGACCACCTTGGGCAGGTTGCCGGTCGCCGCCGCAATCGCGGTCGAGGTCACCAACACTGCCGTCAGGGCCCTGCCGACGGCGGCGCGCCGTTCTGCGCTCTGCTGGTTGGCGTGGGCGCGCGCCAGGATCTGCCCGCGCTGGGTCGCCGGACCGCTGGTGCGGACTTCCGCCGCATCGCGCAGCGCGCGGGCAGCGCGGGCCAGAGGGTCGTCTGGGGGCTGCTGGTCGTTCACGACAGCCCCTTGCGCTGCAGCGCCTCGCGCAGCTTCTTGCGCGCGTGAAAGAGCCTGGTCCGCATGGTGGCCTCCGGTGCGCCGGTGATTTCGGCCGCTTCGGCGGCAGTTCGTTCTTCGACCTCGCACAACACGAACGCGACCCGCTGATCGATCGGCAGTTCGTCCAGGGCTTGGGACAGCAGGCCGGCCAGTTCTGCCTGCGCGCTCGCCTGCTCGGCGGATTGCGCGTGGTCAGGGCGGTCCAGACTGGCGGTTTGCCACATGCGCCGCCGCCGCGCCGCCGCCCGCACGTGGTGGCGCGCGTGGTTGATGGCGATGCCGATGAGAAAGGTGCGCAAAGCACAGCGGCCGTCGAACTTGCGCCCGGCCTTGGCCAGGGTGATGAACACCTCTTGGACCAGGTCTTCGGCCGAGTCGGCGTCACCGGTCAGCCGACGCGCAAACGCCCGCACGGCCTGATGGTGCAGGTCATACGCCGTGCCGACCGCAGCGAGGTCGCCGCGCTGCAGTGCGTCGATGAGCGCATCGCCGGTGGGCGCGCTACGCCGCCAGAACAACGGGGCCTCCAGGGCTTGCGCAAACACGGTCATGGGCGCTCGGTTGCTCCGCGCGGCCAGTCGTATGCCGCACGTTCAACCCTGATTGCCCGCCACCGACCATTTCGTTCAATCCGGCTGGCACAAAAAACGCCGCGCAAGAAAAATCCGTACAGGCGCGACGCCGCCAAGGTATCGCGGCCGCCAGCGGGCGGCAAATTGGTGCCAACCCATTGAAAGAACAGGCAGCCGAAAAAAGTTGCGCTCGCTTTGAACGAACCAGCGCCGGCCGGGCATGAACCGTCGAACCGCAGGCACCACGGCGTGCCCGGTCCCGCCCCGAAGCCCGCGCGGCCCGACAAGGTGTCTGGCAGCGTGCAAGGCACTGGCACGGGTCTGCCTTGTCCTGGAGGATGTCATGCGTTTGTTTTCTCTCGCTTGCAGCGCGACTTTGCTTGCGTTGGGTCTGTTGTCCGGTTGCCACGTCGAGAACTACGGCCACAAAGGCCACTGGGCCGAGGCCGACGACACCGCCAGCGCCGGCGAGGTGTGCGGCAAGTTCTGCGCCCAGCTGTTCACCTGCGGCAACATCGGCGCGTCGGCGTTCGAGTCGTGCATTGACGGCTGCAAGGCCGACTTCAAGGCCAACGAAGACACCGCCCGCAGCGGCTGCAAGTGCGTGCTGAACCAGAGCTGCCAGCCCGACGGCGGCTACGGCTGCTCCGGTGCGCCGATGTCCAAGGTGACCGGCACTGCCAGCCCGGCGACCGGCAAAGACGCTGGATCGACGTCGAGCGCCGACGCCTCGGGCAGTTCCGGCGGCAGCGCGGGGTCAGGGTCCAGCAGCGGTTCGGGCAGTGGCGGTTCGGGCAGTGGCGGCGCCGCTTCGGGCTCGGGCAGCGCCAGCAGTTCGGGCGGCAGCAGCGCCAGCCAGCAGGCCGCTGGCGCCAGCAAAGGCGGCGGTTACACCTGCGCGGCCGACAAGGACTGCGCGCTGAGCGAAGGCTGTGTGCTGGGCTACTGCCTGACGCGCTGCAAGGCCTCGTGTGAGTGTCACGTCGGCGAGACCTGCATCACCGGCTTCTGCTCGCTGCCGGTGGCGCCGCCCAAGGCCTGCACCGTCGATTGCGAGTGCCCGGCCGGCGGCAAGTGCGTGGCGGGGGCATGCAAATAGCGACTCAACCCGGTCCGCTCGGGCCTCCGCAGCGCAAGGCGGGGGTCCGAGCGGGTCCTGCGCGGATGTAGGCAGGACCTCGACTGGCGCGATGCGCCTCGCTGGGCCGGGGCGCGACACTGGCCGCGACGTCGGCAGCCTACCGGGGCGCACGTCAGAATTTCTTCGGCGGCGACCAGAACTCGATGGTCTCCACCGCAAACGAATCCGGCCCAAACAAGCCTGCGC
Source organism: Myxococcota bacterium (assembly GCA_964230235.1). Lineage (GTDB taxonomy): Bacteria > Myxococcota_A > UBA9042 > UBA9042 > UBA9042 > SXRM01. Next base: position 2,018 of record CAXRHS010000247.1, on the reverse strand, counting down.
ACGGTTTGCCGCCACAGGCGCCGCCCGGTGCCGTGTACGAGACCCCGAGCTTGACTGGCTTCTATCCATAAGCAACACGTATTCGCAGACGTTGGGCGACGCGCATGCGCAGACGGAGGCCTGGCCAGCATCGCAAGCGGGGGCAATGATCGCAACAGCGGCGACGGCGACAACTGACCTGGCTGCGTCACAAGGGGCTGACACGAAAACACGTTTGGGGGCGTCCCATACGGCGCTCCCAGCAGGGTCGCGCCGTACGGGACCGCGCCCTATCGTCCGCGCTGACCGCGCGGCCGACCGAGCCCTCAAGCGCGCCCCGCAGCATCGTGGTTGCTACTTCAATAGGTTGCTTTGTGCGGGCGCGCTCGGGGCTCGGCCCGGGGTCCCCGCGGCGAGCGCAGCGAACGAGTCGTGACTCAATGTCACGGCGAGAGCGGGGCGGGTAAGGGCCCGTAAAAAATCTACTCGATTTTCTACGTTGGCCCACTGCTCGCTTGGTGGGTCGCAAGCTCTCGACTTTGCAAGTCGACTGGCCGCTCCGCTCCGCGCACGTGTCGATTGACTTGTTCTTTTACAGGCCCTAACGGTCGCTCGCCCACCCCCACGCGCGGAACGTCATCGTTGACCGAGGCGGCGTTGACAGCCACGTAGAACCGCGATCTTCTAGGGATCCCGGCCGCCCTGGTGGTCCCGGAGGCTCCGGTGCCCGCGCGATGTCTTCCGCCAAACGCCGGCGCCTCGTTGGCCGAGCGCACCTCATTGGAGGCCACCGCGGCACGCGCCAAGCAGTCGATGCAGGCGCGCGCGGCGCAGGCGCAGCGCTTGGCTGCCGAACAGGCGCAGTTGACCGCGGAACAAGGTACAGCCGCCGACAGCAACCCGTCTCGGCAGGTGCGGCGCCAACTTGAACGCCGTGCGCAGGCGCTGCACACCCGCGAACTGAGGTTGCTGCGCCGCGACGATGCCTTGGTCCACGCCGTGTTGGCGCGCAAGGGCACCTTGGAGGACGTCGTGCCGCTCGCCGGGTCGACCGCGGGCGACGAGTTTCTCTGGTTCGTATTGGAGCACCTTGGGTTGCGTGACGCGTTGGCGCAACTGCGGCCTCCTTCCGAGTCGCGCGATAAAGAGGGCAAAGCCGTCGCCCATCGCACCATGTATGGTCCAGATGTCCTTGGTTTGCTTGGGCTCATCGCGCGCTGGACCGGTCTTGGCGGCGGCGCTCAGGTCCAGGCGTCCCTTTTGTGCGACGTCCGGTGGATGGCGCTGTTGGGTTTTGGCGTGCAAGAGGTCGATGAAGGCTCGACCCGGCGCAGCGAGGGGCTCAAGGGCAAGACCCGCAACGGGCACGGTGCGTTCGTCGATGCCGACCAGGCTGGCCCGGTGCGCGAGGACGCTTTCCAAGGCGCGCCGCGCGGGGCGCCGTCCAGTCAGACGCTGGCCGGGTTCGAGTCTGCACTGGCCGCGGAGACGGTGAACCAGTTCTACAACGCGGTGGTGCAGGCACTGGTGCGTCACATGCGCCTGCGCGGCAGGCGCAATGTCGTCGTCGACACCACGCTTTGCGAAGTCCCGCCCAAGTTCACCGGCGGCGGTCGGACCCGTCGCAAGGTCAAAGTCGTGTCCAAGGCCAAGCAACTCAAGGTGACCGAAGCGTCGGTGTATGGTTTCAAGGTCTGGACAGCGATGGATGCTGAAACGGGACTGGTGCTGGCGGCCTGCATCGACACCGGGGAAAAGCCTGACAATCTACACGTCGTGGCGCTCAAGAGGCCGGCGACAAACGCGCCGCGGCTGGGCATCCTGCGTTATCGCCGACTACTGGACCCGCAAACGCGCGACCAGGTGCTGGTCATCGCAGAGCAAGCGTACACCGTGTTGCCGATGTGGGAACTCATGCGCTACGCGGGGTTCGATGTAGTCAGCACCCGCGGCGGGCTGGTCGTTCGGCCCATGGGCGCACCCGCCGTGAGCACCTCGCAGTGCCCCTCCCCCCGGCCCACAGTGGCGCTCGCGGGTCG
>CAXRHS010000246.1:0-2011 GCA_964230235.1 Myxococcota bacterium | reverse complement strand
CACCGCGACGGCGACCGACACCGCGGAGGTCCACGCGGCCGAGGCGACGGCGACGACCGACGGCGGGGCGGGCGGTGACACAGCGGCCAACAAGTGCGGCGCCCTGCCCGCCTGCCTCAACGCCGCCGGCCAGGAGGATCTCGCGCTGTGCCCCAAGCCAGCTGCGGATTACGCTTGCGTCGGCGGGTGCTGCAAGCTCAAGTTCACCTGCAAAGCCGACCAGGACTGCGCCGACAAGGGCGGTGTCGAGGCCGGCTGCCCGTCCAAAGACCTGACCTGCGGCTGCGACTTGGAGAACAACGTCTGCACCCAGACCGCCTGCGCCGCCGACGCGCAGTGCCCCAAGGGCAAGGTCTGCCAGCAGGGCGGCTGCAAAGATCCGCTGCCCGACACCGGCCTTGTGGTCAAGCTGTGGCGTCCCGTTTGGATCACGACGCCCGGCAAGGACTTGGAGCCTGCGGTGGGTCTGGGCGCGCAAGTGTCCGATGGCAAAGGCAACGTCAAACTCGATGCGACGTTGGATTGGAAGCTCGCCGACGGCACCGCGTTCAAGCTCGAAGGTGGCAAGCTCAAGGCGGGCGACACCGCCGGCAAGCAGACCATCACCGCAAGCAGCAAAGGCAGCGCCGCCAGCAACTCCGCGAACCTGTGGAACTTGGGTCCGGTTCCGGCCGGCAAGAACCTGCGCGTCACCGCTATCGACGACTTCAGCTGGGCGCCGCTTGGCGGCAAGGTCGTCGTCGTGGCGATGGCCGACCAGACGACCCCGGCTGCGGCGGTCGCTGCCGACCTCAATGACGGCCAGGCCACGTTTGCCGATGTCAAATTCCCGTGCGACATCCACCTCATCGCCAAGGACCATCAGCCCGTGTCGGTGCTGCGCTACCAGCCGACCGGTGCCGCCGGCGAGGTGCTGCTGCCTAGCGCCCTGTACCACCACGCGCAGCTGGAGTTCGACGTCGAAGGCAAGCTGGTCAAAGACAAAAGCAAGATGACCAACGGCGACGCGGTCAAGGGTTCCGTCGACTACCCGGGCGTGGGCGAGGCGATGCTGGGTCTGACCTCGCTGGCGTTTGGACCGCAGCTGCTCAACTTCTCCATCGACGCGATCTTGGGGCCCAACGTCAAGCGGCCGTTTGACCCCAAGGCGCCGAGCTTCGTCAATCCGGACCCGGGCAAGCCGCAGGAAATCCCGGGCGGCGTCACCTTTGCGCTCGGTCAGCCGGTGGTGACGCAGTTCGTCATCGCGGGCCCGCCCGGCGTGCACACCATGTGGACGCTGGGCGGCCGACTGGCGCTGTCGCAGCTTTTGAGCGAAGTCGGCAAGATTTTTGACTCCGTCGAGGGTGGCCTCGACGTGGGGCAAGTCGTCAGCGTGTTGCTGCCCTACCTGGGTGGCTTCTCATCGGACGTCCAGTTTGACGTCAAGCTCGCGGGGTCGATGGCCGAGCCGCTCAAGGAACTGCCGATTATCAAACCGAAGTTTCCGCTGTTGCTCAAGACCTCGGTCGAACTGTCGCCGCTGCCCAAGGCGGGTGCGGCATTCGCGGATGTCGCGTTCATCATTGGCGGCGCGCTGATGCCGATTGGCGAGATCGTGCCGCTGGGGCTGACCGCCGGCGCCGATACCGCGAGCAAAGAAGAGAAGCCCGATGGCCTGGTCGACGGCAATCCGGACGAAAAAGGCAACCAGCCGGTCAAACTGACGGTAGCGCCGCTGCACAGCGGCCTGCAAGTCGGCCCGGACAACCACATCGTGGTCACGGCCGCCGTGGTGGTGGGTGGCAAGGGCAAGACAGAGGGCGGTTCGATCATCCTGGGCGCTCCAGGACCGGTCGGCGCGGTGACCAAACCAGGTGAATTCATGGCATTGCCGGAAGGCTCGGCGTTCGACCCGACCGTCGGCAAGCTGACCGTCAAGGCCGTCGCGGGTGCCCACGTGTACCGCACGACGCTGGTGGCCGCCGAAGGCCGGCAGTGGCAGCTCATCCTGCCCAAGACTTGGACCGAT
>CAXRHS010000245.1:0-7393 GCA_964230235.1 Myxococcota bacterium | reverse complement strand
CTGAGGCCGGAGAGTCCCTGTCTTTGCTCGCCAAGATGGCGCAAGGGGTCGAATTTGCCAACAACCGAGTACCAGACGGCGAGACGCGCGCGCAGCGACTGCATCGCCTGCGGCACTCGGCGGCGCACGTGATGGCCGAGGCGGTGCTGCAGATGTTCCCCGAGGCGCGGTTTGGCGCCGGGCCTGCGGTGGAGAACGGCTTCTACTACGACATCGACCTGCCGCGTTCGCTGGTGCCCGCTGACCTGGAAGAAATCGAACGGCGGATGAAGAAGATCATCAAGCGCGGCTGGCCGTTCCAGGTCGCGCAGGTGCCGCTTGGCGACGCGCAGCGGCTTTTTGGGGGTGCCGATCAGCGTTTCAAGCTGGAGATCCTGGCCAAGATCGCGGACCGCGGCGAGACAAGCGCGACGCTGTTTCGCCAGAACCAGTTTGTCGACCTGTGCGCGGGGCCGCATGTGTCCAGCACGGGCAAGCTCAAGTTTTTCAAGCTGACCAAGCTCGGGGCGGCTTACTGGCAGAACAAGGCCGGCAACCCGATGCTGCAGCGCGTCTACGGCACGGCCTGGGAGACGCAAGAGGACCTCGACGCCTACCTCAATTTCTTGGAAGAAGCCAAGAAGCGCAACCACAAGCGGCTGGGCGAGCAGTTGGATCTGTTCCACTTCCACGCCGAGGCGCCGGGCGCCGCGTTCTGGACCCCGCGCGGCTTTGCCGTGCTGCAAACGCTGCTGAACTACTGGCGGGAGCAGCAGCGCCGCCGCGGCTACCAGGAAATCTTCAACCCCATGCTCTACAAGAAGGATCTCTACATCCGCAGCGGTCACTACAAGCACTACAAAGACGACATGTTCATCATCCACCAGGAGGACACCGAGTACTGCCTCAAGCCGATGAACTGCCCGGATACGTTCCTTTTCTACACTTCGCGCAAACGCAGCTTTCGCGAGCTGCCGCTGCGGGTCGCCGAAGGGGGCATCTTGCACCGCAACGAAATCGCCGGTGCGCTCAATGGCCTGTTTCGCGTGCGCCAGTTCATGCAAGACGACGCGCACATCTTTGTGATGCCCGAGCAGGTCGAGACGGAGATCTTTGAAGTACTCGACATTGTGCGCGAAGTCTATGCGCTTTTCGGCATGTCGTGGTCGCTGACGCTGTCGACGCGCCCCCAGAGTTTCATGGGCGAAGCGGCGCTGTGGGACCAGGCCGAAGCCGACCTGAAGGCTGCGTTGGACAAGACGGGGGAGAAGTATGCGCTCGACCCGGGCGGCGGCGCCTTTTACGGCCCCAAAATAGACATCCGGATCGACGACTGCCTGGGCCGCAAGTGGCAGTGTGCGACGATTCAGCTCGATTTTCAGCAGCCGCTCAACTTTGACATGAAGTACACGGCGAGCGACAACACGCCGCACCGGCCCATCGTCATCCACCGCGCGATCTTTGGCAGCTTTGAGCGCTTCGTCGGCGTGCTGCTGGAGCATACGGGCGGCGCGCTGCCGACCTGGCTGAGTCCGGTGCAGGCGGTGGTGGTGCCCATCAGCGACAAGTCGCTCGACTACGCCTGGCAGGTCGCAAAGCGCTTGCAGAGCCACGGCTTGCGCGTTGAGGTCGACGATCGCAGCGAGAAGATGGGCTACAAGATTCGAGAAGCCGAGCTGCTCAAGACGCCCTACATGCTGGTCGTCGGCGAAAAAGAAGCCGAGACTGGCACGGTGTCGGTGCGCACGTACAAGGACGGCGCGCGACCGCAGGCAAGCGTCGAGGCCGTCGAAGCCGAAATCGTCGATGTGGTCGCACGGCGGGTGTTTGACGTCGAGATCAAGCCATTGCGGACCTTTGACAGCGAACCCGAAGCCGCGGCGGCGGACGACGAGTACTGAGCACAACCAATGGAACTGAGTTTTGAGCACAAGCGCTTTGATGAGCTCACCTTGCGCGAGCTGTATGCGGTGCTGCAGTTGCGCGACGAGGTGTTCGTGGTGGGGCAGAAGATCACCGCGGAATGTGAAGTCGACGGCCTCGACCCGCAATGCGTGCATGTCATGGGCCGCAACTCAGCTGGTCGCCTCCTCACCACGGCTCGGCTTTTCATGGACGAGAGTCCGATCGTGGTCGGCCGGGTCGCCGTTGCCAACTCGGCGCAGCGGCGCGGCGTGGGCACCCAACTGATGCACTACGTCCACGAGATTGTGGGCGACCGGCCGGCCCGCCTGAGCGCGCAGGCGCACCTGGAGTCGTGGTATACGGGCTTGGGTTGGATTGCCTATGGCGAGCCCTACTTTGAAGCCAACATCCCGCATGTCGGCATGAAGCGGCCGGGCAAGGCCTGACGGCGGCGCGATGCTCTGCCTGCGCAGCAAAACCGAGGGCGCTTGGCTGCAGCGCGCCATCGCCAATACCCGCGAAATCCTGGTGGATCACGCCCACTGCGAGCGCAAGGCGGCCACCCAGGCGCTGATGCTGCTCGGCCGCTTTCCCGATGCCGAGGCGCTGGTCGAGCCTTTGCTTGCCTTGGCGCGCGAAGAACTGGAGCACTTCGAATTGGTGCTGGCGCTGCTGCGCCAGCGCGGCTGGGCGATGGACTCGCTGCAGCCAAGCGGCTATCAGGCGCAGTTGCACGCGCACTGCCGCAAGCAGACGCCCGGCAAGCTGGTGGATCTGCTGCTGGTCGCCGCGCTCATCGAGGCGCGCAGCTGCGAGCGGTTCAAGCTGCTGGCCGACCACCATCCCGACGCCGAGTTGCGCGCGGCGTTTGGCGGTCTGCTCGCGGCGGAGGCGCGCCACCACGGGCTCTTTGTCCGGTTGGCGGGCCAGTTCGACGATCCTGACGCCGTGCGCACGCGCCTGGACGAACTGGCGCGGGCAGAAGTCGCGGTCCTGGAGTCACTGCCGCCGCAGGCACGGATTCACGCGTAGGTTCGGCTTGTTCAAGGTCACGCTGATCACAACGCTGTGCGCCACCGCAGCGTGTACGGCGGTTGTCGCCCCGCTGACTGGGGCGGGTTCCGCGGTCGAAAGTGAGGCCGGCCATGCCGATGGCGCTGCAGCGGTAGAGGCTGCAGAAGCGACGTTGCCACAGCCGCCAGATGCAGCAGGCCAGCCCGCGGATGCGGTTGCCGATGTGCCGTTGGCTGCCGACGCGGTGCGTTTGCCCGACACGACCCAACCGGTCGATGCCGGCGCAGGGGTCGACGGCAAGCCGACAGACGACGTGCCGGACGGCAGCTCGACGGCAGACGCCAGCCCGCAGCCCGACGCGCAAGACATCGCCGGTGCCGACATTGGCGCGGCGCCCTGCGTGGTTCCCGGCAAAGGCGCCGGCACTTGCCAAGCGCTCGCTGCGTGCGCCGGGGTAGCCACGCCCGGCTATTGTCCGGGTCCCAAGGAGATTCAATGCTGTACGCCCAAGTCGGCCAGCGAAAAATGCGACCCGAAGGGTAAACCGCAGCCCAACGCCGCACTGGCGGCACCGCCCGTTGGCCTTGGCAACTGCCCGGCCGGCATGGCGCTGTTGTCCCAGGGCCTCGTCAAACCGTTCTGCATCGACCGGTGGGAAGCCGCGCTAGAGGCCGACGGCGCCACCGGCTGGCAGCCGCACTCGCCGTACTGGAACCCGGGAACCACAAAAGTGCGCGCGGTCTCCAAACCCGGTCAGGTCCCCCAGGGTTATGTGTCAGGCAAGCAAGCCGATGCCGCGTGCAAGGCCGCCGGCAAGCGGCTGTGCAGCGACGCGGAGTGGCTGCGCGCCTGCAAAGGCCCGGCCGGCACCACCTATCCCTACGGTGCGACGCTCAAGGCCAAAGTCTGTAACGACAGCCGCGCGGTCCACCCGGCGGTCGAGTACTTTGGCACCAGCGCCAGCTGGATTTGGAGCGAACTGGGCCACCCCTGCATCAACCAGCTGGCAGAAAGCCTGGCCGCCACTGGAGATTTTGCAGGCTGCGTCAGCGCCGAGGGCCTGTTCGATCTGATGGGCAACCTGCACGAGTGGACTGCTGACCCGGAGGGCACGTTTCGCGGCGGCTTCTACGTCGACACCAAGCTCAACGGCCCCGGCTGCCTGTATGCCACCACCGCCCACGACATGGGCCATTGGGACTACTCGACCGGGTTTCGCTGCTGCACGGACGCGCCGTAGGCTTTGAGGTCGCGTGTTGCCGAAGTTGTCCCGTTGTTTCATGGGTCTGAACAATGGGGGGATCACCAATCGCCGTCCCCGACCGGCGAAAAATCCCTTGACCCCAGCGCCAACCCGGCGCAAAATTGCGGCCTTGCCGCGGCGGCCGATTGGGGCGCCCCGCAGCGGACCTGGGCGTCAACGCGGCCGGGTCGCCTTCCACCGCTTCGCGCGCCAACCGGTATCGGGCAGTGCCGGTGGCATCACGCGAGTCGCCTGCGCAGCCAGCCTGGTGCAGGCCTGAGAGGAATCATGTTGTTGTTGGAATTGTCGCAGCCGGCGCGCCTGACTGCCCCGCTGTGGCGCGTTGCCGCCGCCGTTTCGGTCGCGTTCGCCGCCGTCGCCAGCGCAGGCTGCGAGGCCGAGCAGGCCACTGAGGCTGGCGAAGACCAGGAACTGGTGAGCCAGACCGCGCTTGAACGCGACCTGTCGTTTGAGGGCATGGTATATGTCTCTGAAACTGCGTCGGAGTCGACGATTCTGGATGCCGTGCGCAAGCAGACCCGCACCGTGTTTGGCCCGCTGCGCACCGCCAATGTCAGTGTCGCCAAGCGCGAACTCGCGGACATCAAGATCGCCGCGACCACCAAAGAGATCGTGACTGTGGTCAACCCCAAAGCGGGCGGCGCGGCCAAGATGCAGCGCGTGCGCTACAAGTTTACCGACAAAGGCATCGTACCCAAGACGATGTCGCGCAAGAGTTCGCTGGCACTGGGCGCCTTGTGCGGCGACTACCAGTTGCAAGCGGACAAGATCCTCAAAGACTGCACCGCCAACGACAAGCACGACCAGGACTTCCGGTCGGACCTTTGGTACGTGTTCAACCCGTCGCGCAATGGCTGCAAGACCGCGATGAACGGTGAGCAGAAGGCCATCGACGCCGTCAAGGTCGCCAAGGCGGTCAAGGCCGGCCAGATCGTGCAAGAAGAAGTCGACCGCTTGTACTTGCCGATGACCGTGCGGTTGGCGCCCGGCAAGTCGACCGCCGGCCAGATCTGGCCGGAATACCAGCGCCTGTGGGCGGGCGGGGTCGAAAAGGACAAGATCGTGGTGGCGCTGGTCAACGGCGAGGTTGACCACCCGCCGCCGGGGCAACCCCACCACGGCATCGACGATTCGGGCTATGCCGAGATGATGGAGGAAATGCAGACCATCTTCGCCGCGCGGCCGAATCTGAAGATCGTGGCCAGCGACCCGCCCAAAGACCTGAGCAGCTTTACTGTCAACGGCAAGCCAGTCACGGGCGCGACTTTCCAGAAGTTTGTGCAGTGGGAACTGGATCGCAGCGGCTTTCCGGCAGGCTTTACCTCAGCGGATCAACTCGCGCTGCGCAAGGCCGTGGGCGAGGCGCTGATGAAGCGGTGGGTGACGCTTGAAGAGACCGTGACGGTCAAGATCGGCTCGGCGGCGCCGCGCAAAGTCACCATCCGCATCAACCAGTTCTTTGGCGCCGGCGAGAGCAACGGGCCGCACAAGCGCGCGATCCAGAAGTCCGATGTCATCTTGTACAACGGACACAGCTACATCGGCAGCGGTCCGTGGGACCCTGAACTGTACACTGCGGCCGATTTTCCCAAAAGCTATCAGATCTTCTTTATCGACTCGTGCATCAGCTACAACTACTACAACCAGGACTACTTCAAGCTCAAGGCCAATGGCAGCAAGGACTTGGAGACCATCACGAACGGTCTGGAGTCGTTCTCGGGCGGATCTGGCGCCGGGCTTGGGCGGTTTCTGGTCGGCCTGCTGAGCGGCAAGCAACCGAGCTACCTCGACCTGCTCAAAGTGGCCGGCACCGAGGGGCCAGCGTATGACTGGGGCAAAGACGCGCTGCGGGTGGTCGACGGCGAGGCCGACAACGCCTACAAGCCGACGACCACGCCGATCGCGGTCACCTCGCCGTAGGGCCGCGCGGTCACACCGCAATCGCCACCAGCGCTTGAACAACCGCTGCGCCGTGCCTACCCTGCGCCAGCGCTTGCCGCGCCCGCGAGTTGACGATGTCTGAGTCCGAACCAATGCCGCCGTCCGACGCCCCGATTCAGCGCAAGAAATCGTCGTGGGCGCCGGTCGTGGTGGTGGTCGCGGTCATTGCCATTGGCCTGGGCGTCATCGGCACCAGCACCAGCGGCGGCGCCGGCATGTACAACTACACGCTGGCGCAACTGGCAGAGAACAAGGCAGACATCGGCAAGCGCGAGATCAAGGTCAGCGGCAAGGTGCGCAAGGGCAGTGTGCGCGGCGAGCCAGGCAGCCGCGATTTTCGCTTCGACATGGAAGACGGCCAAGGTCACACCCTGCGTGTGGCCTACCCGCGGCTTTTGCCGGACCCGTTCGAAGAGGGTCGCGAAGCCATCGTGCAGGGCCGACTGGAAGGGGACGAACTGGCCGCCTCCAGCTTGACCGTCAAGTGTCCGAGCCGCTACGCCGACGCCCAGAACATGAGTGAAGCCGACCAGCGCAAGTACTACGAGCAGGAATACCAGAAGCACAAGGCGGCGCAGCCCGGCGCCACTGCGCCCAAATAGGCTGGCTTGGTCGGCGCGAACATGGAGGGGGCCACGGTCACAAAGGGCCCGGCCACCGTGGACACAGACCCACCCTTTGTTCAGAAGCAGAAAATCGTTTCGAAATTTTGACCGGCCGCGATCAAGGCTCGTAGCGATAGCCCCAACCCCGCACGGTGATGATGTGGCGGGGGCGATCGGGCTCGGGCTCCACCCAGCGGCGCAAGCGCACAATGAAGTTGTCGACAGTGCGCTCGGTCGGCGTGGCGTCCATGCCCCAGACTTCTTCCAAGATGTCCGCGCGCGACAGGGCCCGGCCAGGGTTCTTGTGCAAAAGCGCCAGCAGCACGGCTTCTTTGTCGGACAGCTCTTGGATGACGCCGTCGGTGGTGGTCAGCGCCCGCCGCTCCATGTTGACGGTGGCCAGGCCGATGCGCAGTTCCTGGTCGGTGGGCACTTCAAGGCTGCCCTGGCTGCGGCGAATGTGCGCACGCACCCGAGCGAGCAACTCCTTCATCTCAAATGGCTTGCACAAGTAGTCGTCGGCTCCGTAGTCCAGCGCCTGAACCTTGCTGTCGGTTTCGTCGCGCGCGGTCAGCATCAAGATGGGCGTGTTGACGCCGAGCTTGCGCGCTTGCTTGGCGACGTCGATGCCGCTGACGCCCGGCAGGCCGTTGTCGAGCAGAAGGATGTCAAAGCGACCGCCGCG
>CAXRHS010000244.1:0-3611 GCA_964230235.1 Myxococcota bacterium | reverse complement strand
CACGTGATCTTTGAAAACAGTTGGTGTCCGGATCCCAGCAGCACCGAGCAGTCCCTGGTGTTGGGTGGCGTCTGTGTCGCCCGTGTGTCCGCCCACCAGAACTGGCCCAATGGCATTGACTTCTGCAACTCCGTCAAAGCGGACCTGTGCTCCAGCGCACAAAGCTACGTCATTCGCCGCCACGGCGGCCTGCACAACTACACAGCCTGGGGCAACTGGACCAACAGCTACGCAGACAACGACGGCGGCGAGTGGCACGAGTCCGTTGGCAGCATCGGCGACGACCACGGCACCGGCACCGGTGCGCAAGTACCTTGCTGCTACAACGTCACCCCGCCGCGGGCGACTGACCAGATCGTCAAGATCAACTCGACCGACGTCGGCATTCGCGTGGTGTACATCCACAATACGCCAGACAAGAACTTCGGCTACGCCGCGACGATGTGCGCAAGCATGAACGCCGACCTGTGTTCGCGGTCCGACTACGTCGTCCTGCGGACGGCAGGCAAGATGGCCAATAATTTCCTGTGGTCCAACAGCGGCGACGACACAGACAGCCAGTCCGACTACACGGCCGGCAATACCATTCCCGACAACGCCAACTACGCTGCGCACAATGGCGCGTTTGCGTGCTGCGCCATTGGCGGTGATCGCACGACCAAGGCGTGTCCTGCCGGCTCCACCGAAGTGGCCGGAATTTGCGTGACCAAGGTCAACAACTCGGGGACGACCTGGGTCAACGCGGCCCGCGATTGCGCGACCAAGGGCGGTCACATCTGTTCCGTGTCGCAAAACAAGAAGCTGCGCGACGCTGGCTACATCACCGGCAGTGGCACTTGGTCGTCCAACATGGAAGACTGCGACGGTGCCAGCAGTTCGTGCGGCAATGGCTCGGTCGGCGACAACATCAACCCGAACTCGGGCTTCACCTACGCGTGCTGCCTCTAGCAGCCCAAACGAGCCCGCCGGGCCAATGTCTGCCTCCGCGCTTGACTTGGCCCGGCGAACCCCGTCAAATAGGCTTCGCGGTGTACCGCGGAGCAGTTTGGAGAACGCAATGCGCAACGTTGCAGAACAACTGAAAGATCGCCGCGCTCTGCGCGCCTCGGCTGGCCTGGGTCGACTGCTGCTCGCAGCGGTGACCGCGCTGGCCGTCGCCACGGCCTGTGGCGAGGAGGCCTCCGTCGACACCGACGGTGGCGCGACCGCCGACGCCACGGGTGGCGGCGACACCAGCATTGGCACCGAAGATACCTCGCCGACCGATACGGAACCTGGGACCGACGCCACGCTCGACCTGGGCGGCGGCGACACCAGCGGCACCGATGCGGCTGCCGAGGCCACAACGGGCGACGCCGATTCCGGTACCAGCGAAGTCGACGCGACGGTCAATCCGTGCCCGGGCGGCGCTGGCTGCTCCTGCCAGCAGAACAGCGACTGCACCGACTCGCAGAAGTGCATAGCGACGCCCAAGGGCCTCAAGTGCGCCAAGCTGTGCTCGACCAGCGCTTGCGGCGCCGACGAGAAGTGCATCAGCTCTGGCGGCGGCGAGCCGGTGGACATCTGCGTGCCGAAGTGGGGCAGCGTCTGCAATCCCTGCAACGCCAACCAGGAGTGCGAGAAGCTCGACCCTGGCGCCCGCTGCGTCGATCAGGGCGAGAATGGTGCGTTCTGCGGCAGCGCGTGCGGCGCCGATGGCGACTGCCCGAGCGGCTACGAATGTAAGGATACCAAGGACGTCGCCGGGGCCAGCAGCAAGCAATGCGTGGTCAAGGGAGCGGCCGCCTGCACCTGCAGCGAGTACGCCATTGCCCTTGAACTGTCGACTACCTGCTTCAAGCTGGCCGGCACCGCCAAGTGCCAGGGCAAGCGGACCTGTCTGGCCGACGGCAAGCCCAACGCCCCCAAGGGGGGCGGCTTGTCGAGTTGCTATGCGCCAGATCCGACCCCAGAACAGTGCGACGGCAAGGACAACGACTGCAACGGCCAGACCGACGAGGCCACTTGCATCGACAACAAGGTGTGCACCGACGACTTGTGCAAGGGCGCTGCCGGCTGCGACAACCCGGCCAAGTCCGGTGTCTGCGACGCCGACGGCACCGTGTGCACCAAGGACGATCAGTGCGTCAACGGCGAGTGCAAGGCAGGCGCGGTGCAGATCTGCGACGACAAGAACGACTGCACCAAAGACAGCTGCGATCCCAAGGACGGCTGCAAGTACGCGCCCGACGAGGGCAAGTCGTGCAACTCTGACGACAACCCCTGCACGGTCAACGATGCGTGCGACAAGGCCGGTGTCTGCGTCAAGGGCCCGGACAAGGCCTGCACGAGCAGCGACCAGTGCACCAAGGGCAAGTGCGAGCCGACGGGCGCCAACCCGGGTGCTTGCAAGTACACCTTCCAGGACACTTTTCCGTGCAACGACGGCAACTTGTGTACGGAAAAGGACAAGTGCGATCAGGCCAAGGGCGACTGCTTTGGCATCGTGACGGTGTGTGACGACCAGAAGCCGTGCACCGCAGACAGCTGCGATCCGACCAAGGGCTGCCAGCACGACCCGACCCTGACCACGCCGTGCAATGACGACGACGCCTGCACGACCAAGGACACCTGCGCCAAGGGCGTGTGCGTCGGCACAGCGCTCGATCCGACCAAGCCCAAGGGCGTCGGTGGTTGCAATGACGACAACCCCTGCACGACCGACCTGTGCAATCCCGCCATTGGCTGCCAGAACAAGCCCGACAACGTCGAGAAGTGCGACGACGGCAACCCGTGCACGCAGGGCGACGTTTGCGCGGTCGGCACCTGCAAGGCTGGCACCAACATCTGCGCCTGCACCGCCGACAGCGACTGCAAGAGCAAGGAAGACGGTAACCTGTGCAATGGCACGCTGTTCTGTGACAAGACTTCGGCGCCGTACCAGTGCAAGGTCAACCCGGTCACCATCGTCGAATGCAGCACGGCCAACGACGGCCAGTGCAAGGCGACCACGTGCGATCCGGCCAACGGCCAGTGCGTCACCACCAACAAGGCCAACGGTCAGGACTGCGATGCGGACAAGACGGTCTGCACCGACAAAGACGCCTGCGCCGACGGCAAGTGCGTGGCCGGCAAGGGCATCGTCTGCGACGACAAGAACCCGTGCACCAAGGACTCGTGCGACGCGGTCAAGGGTTGCGTGTTCGACTACAACACCGACCCCTGCAACGCAGACGACAGCGCGTGCACCGTGGGCGACATCTGCAAGGGCGGGTCGTGCATCGCCGGCGCCAAGAAGACCTGCGACGACAGCGAGGAATGCACCAAGGACACGTGCAGTGCCGCCGATGGCAAATGCAACTACGACGCCCTGACCACGCCGTGCGAGGACGGCAACAACTGCACCATCGGTGACAAATGCGGTGGCGGCAAGTGCGTGCCTGGTGCTGGCCCGACCTGCGACGACAGCAACCCGTGCACGGCGGACACCTGCGACAGCAAGTCTGGCTGCGTGAACAAGGCTGACGACACCATCAAGGTCCAGGGCTGCTACAGCGCCGATCCGGCGACCAAAGGCAAGGGCACCTGCAAACCCGGCTTCCAGGCCTGCGCGGCTGGCAAGATCGACAGCA
>CAXRHS010000243.1:0-3308 GCA_964230235.1 Myxococcota bacterium | reverse complement strand
CCCGGATGGTCGAGGTGGTGGCAGACATCGACGGCAATGCGCAGGCTATGGGTCCGGGTGCGTTCGCAGAAGTGGTGGTGCCGATCGGCGCGCCGCGGCCGGCGCCGGTGGTGCCGCAGACGGCAATCCGGCCCACAGAGAAGGGCTTCGTAGCGTTCGTCATCGAGGCAAGCGACCCGCCCAAGGCCAGAGAACGCATCCTGCAACTGGGCATGCGCACCGCGGACAACCTGGTCGAGGTCAAGTCCGGTCTGGCAGTCGGCGATCAGGTCGTCGTCGTCGGTGCCGAGGCGCTACGCGAAGGGGCACAGGTCCGCGTGGTGCCAAACAAGCCCGGTGGCGGCGGCAAGGACCGGCCGGCAAGCGCTGAGACCGCCCTTGCCACCGATGCGACGCCAAGCCACGGCGACCGCCCGCGCCGCCGCGGTGCCCCAGCCGCGCCATGAACCTGACCGACATCTGCATCAAGCGCCCGGTGCTGGCGTGGATGATCATGGCGGCGACCGTGCTGTTTGGCCTGGTCGCCGGGCAGCGCATCGGCATTTCGCAGTTTCCGGACGTCGACTTCCCCACCATTTCGGTCTCGCTGTCGCGCGAAGGCGCGGCGCCCGAGGTGATGGAAAACGACGTGGTCGAGATCGTCGAAGAGAACCTGATGCAGGTCGAAGGGGTGCGCACCATCACCTCGACCGCGCGCCAGGGCCAGGCCTCGATTTCGGTTGAGCTCGAACTGTCGCGCAACGTCGACGCCGCGGTGCAAGACGTGCAGGCCAAGGTCAGCCAGGCCCAGCAGCGGCTGCCGCGCGACCTCGACGCCCCGGTCATCAGCAAAAGCAACCCCGAAGACACCCCGATTCTGTGGGTCGGCGTGTCCGGGCCGTTTCCGCGCGCGGTGCTGAGCGACTTTGCGCGCTACCGGGTCAAAGAGCGCTTGCAGACCATCCCCGGCGTCGGCGAAGTGATGATGGGCGGCTGGTTGGAGCGCAACGTGCGCATCTGGGTCGACGCCAGAAAGCTCGAAGAGCGCGGCCTGACCGTCAACGAAGTGGTGGCCGCGCTGCGCAAGGAGCACGTCGAGTTGCCCGCTGGCCGCATCGAATCGGGCGGTCGCGAGATCGACGTGCGGGTACTGGGTGAGGCGCTTGATCTCGACGTGCTGCGGCAACTGCCGATTCGCGAAGTCGGCCAGCAGCTGGTGCGGCTGACCGATGTGGCGCTGGTCGAAGACGGCTTTGAGGACGCCCGCCGCATGGGCCGCGTCAATGGCGAGCCGGCGCAGGGCATGGGCATCAAGAAGCAGCGCGGCGCCAACACGGTCGCGGTGGCCCGGGCGGTCAAAGACAAGCTCGACGACATCCGCAAGACCTTGCCCGAAGGCATGCAGCTCGGTGTCAACTTCGACTCGTCGCTGTTTGTCGAAGAGTCGGTGCGCGAAATCGAGTGGGAACTGGCGCTGGCCGTGGCGCTGACCGGGTTTGTGTGCTGGCTTTTTCTCGGCTCGCTGTCGAGCACCGTCAATGTTGTGCTGGCGATTCCGATGTCGCTGCTCGGCACCATCGGCGTGCTGTGGGCGCTGGGCTGGACGCTGAACACCTTTACGCTGCTGGCGCTGTCGCTGGCGGTCGGCATTGTGGTCGACGACGCCATCATGGTGCTGGAGAACATCACCCGGCACGGCGAGAGCGGCAAAGACCGGGTGACCGCAGCCCGCGACGGCACCCGCGAGATCACGTTTGCCGCGCTGGCGGCGACGCTGGCGGTGGTGGCGATTTTCTTGCCCGTGGTGTTCATGGAGGGCATTACCGGCAAGTTCTTCCTGCAGTTTGGCGTGGCGCTGTCGCTGGCCGTGCTGCTGAGCTACCTGGAAGCCATCACGTTGGCGCCGGCCCGCTGCGCGCAGATCCTGTCGGTCAGCCGCCACGACCGCAGCTGGGTGGGTCGCCAGGCCGACCGCGGCTTCGAGCTGATGCAGCGCTTTTACCTGTGGCAACTGCGCGGTGCGCTCAAGATCCCGCTGCTGGTTGTGCTATTGGCGGCAGGGCTGTCGTGGGGCGCGGTCCAGCTGCTGCAAAACATGCCCGCCGAGATGGTGCCGAGCCAGGACCAGTCGCGGATCATGATCCGCATGCAGACCGCCATCGGCAGCAACCTGGAGACGACGGCGCGCATCATCCACAAAGCCGAAGCCAAGATTGGCGAGCGGCCCGACGTCGCGCGCTACTTTGGCGTCATCGGCGGTTTTGGCACCAGCGCCGTCTCTGGCGGCATGATCTTTGTCACGATGGTGCCGCCGACCGAGCGCAAGACCACCCAAGCCGAGCTCATCGGCTGGTTGCGCAAAGAGCTCAACGGTATCCCTGGGCTCAAGGCCATGCCCATCGACACCTCGCAGAGCATGTTCTCGTCCAACCGCGGCTTTCCGGTCGAGTTCAGCGTGCGCGGCAGCGACTGGAATGGCCTGGTCAATTCCAGCCAAGAGGTCATGCGCAAGCTGCGCGAGACCGGCGTCGTCACCGATCTCGACAGCAACTACCAGGTTGGTCAGCCCGAGCTGCGGATCACCCCCGACCGTCAGCGCTGCGCGGACCTTGGCGTCTCGGTCGACGACGTGGCCCTGGCGGTCAGTCAACTGGTGGGCGGTCAGCGCATCGGCAAGTTCAACCAGAACGGCCGCCGCGTCGACGTGCGGGTCCGGCTGCTCGCGGACCAGCGCGACCGGCCCGAAGAACTGGCCCACCTGCACGTGCGCAGCAAGTCGGGGGCGCTGGTGCCGCTGTCGATGCTGGTGACCATGCAGGAGAAACCGGCGCTGCAAGGTATCACGCGCATGGACCGCGAGCGTGCCATCACCATTCAGGGCAACATCGCGCAGGGCCACAATCAGCAAGAGGCTTTGGCGCTGGTCGAAAAACTGGGCGCCGAACTGCCGACTGGCAACCGCGTGGTGATGTCCGGCGCGTCGATGGCGTTTCGCGAGTCGATGCAGTCGCTGGTCTACGCGCTGCTGGTCGGCATCGTGGTTGCGTACATGATTCTGGCCGCGCAGTTCAACTCGTTTCTGCATCCGGTGACGGTGCTGACGATCCTGCCGCTGTCGGTGGCGGGCGCGGCGCTGGCGCTGTGGTGGGCCGACAAGACCCTGAACATCTTCTCGATGATCGGGCTTTTGCTGCTGATGGGCATCGTCAAGAAGAACTCGATTCTGCTGGTGGATTTCGCCGTGCAGCGGCGCGCTGAGGGGCATTCGGCCAAGGAATCGATGCTGCTGTCGGGCAACGCGCGGCTGCGGCCGATCCTGATGACCACGG
>CAXRHS010000242.1:0-2542 GCA_964230235.1 Myxococcota bacterium | reverse complement strand
TGCGGATGCTGTACGACGCCGCGGCGGCGGAATACCGGGAGTTAGGCAAGCTGGCGCCGGCGTATCCGTTTGATGATGACTGATGGCTGGCGCAGCCCCACAGGGTCGCCAAGCTGATGCGGCAGGGTCGAGTAGATTTTCTGCCGGCTCCTAGTACCACAGGTCCTAGGGGCCTGTAAAATAATAACTCAGTCGACCTCGACAGGATGCGGAGCGGCGAGTCGACTTGCAAAGTCGCGAGCTTGCGACCCACTGAGCAAGCAATGGGCCCACGTAGAAAATCGATTAGATTTTTTACGGGCCCTAAATTCGCGTTGGGTTACCAACGCGAATTTCGAGCAAGGTACTGGAGGCCGCGGATGCGGCCGACCGCGGGGGTCACAGGGGGCGGCGCGCCCCCTTCTCCTTACGAAACAGGCTAGTACCCAAACCGGTGCGCGCGTTGAACCCAACGCGAACTTCGGGTTTTGGGTTCTAGTTGCCCGCCAACACCGCCTGCACCTGCGCCACCACTGCCGGGTCCATCGGTTCAACTTTCGGCTCAAAGCGCGCGACCACCCGGCCCTGGCGATCCACTAGAAATTTTGTGAAGTTCCACTTGATCTCCCCGCGCAGCG
The DNA here is from genome assembly GCA_964230235.1 of Myxococcota bacterium. GTDB lineage: Bacteria > Myxococcota_A > UBA9042 > UBA9042 > UBA9042 > SXRM01. The sequence goes on along the minus strand of CAXRHS010000242.1, from coordinate 1,925 downwards.
AGGGCTCGATCTCTTCGGTCAGGCTTTTGTAGAGCGGACTCTTGTCCCCTTTGGCGCGCACCTTGTCGAAAAGCGGGAACGTGACCGCGAACCTGGTGCTGCAGAACGTCTCGATTTCGGCGTTGCTGCCGGGTTCCTGGCCCATGAAGTCGTTGCAAGGAAAGCCGAGGACTTCAAAGCCCTTGTCCTTGTAGGTAGCGTAGAGCTTCTGCAAGCCCTCGTATTGCGGTGTCAGGCCGCATTGCGACGCGACGTTGACGATCAGCAGCGCCTTGCCGCGGTAGCTCGACAGCGCGACGGGGTTGCCTTTGATGTCCTGGACGGTGTGGTCGATCACGCGGGCTCCTGTGGGCGCGGTGCTGGCCGCGGTTGGGGCGACTTTGACTTCCTTCCATCCGCAGCTGACCAAAACGAGTCCGGCGGTGAAGGCGGCAAGCATTGGAGTACAGGTTCTGGTTCGCATAGGTGTATCACAGCGCAGGTTGTGCTCAAAGTCCACTGCGACGATGCATCTGCTTGAAGCCAAGCGGTTTTCTCCCCGGAGCTGGCGGATGGTGTGCCCTGGTCACAGCGCTTTACACTCGCCGCCCGCGGCCTTAGGCTTGCCGCCCCACTCGTTGCCCCCCGACGGCCTGAAGATGAAACTGCAGCCCATCACGCCCGACCTCGTGCCAAAGCTCGTGCAAGCGTTTGGGCAGAACCCCTTGCTGCGCCTGTGCGATGCGCGAACCCTGAGCGACCTCGCCACCCAGTCGGTGCTCGCGCACTTCATGGACAACGAGACCATCTATGCGCAGGGAGACAAAGCCGACGCGTGGCTGATCGTGCTGCGCGGAACCGCGGCGGTGCGGGTGACACCGGAAGGCATGACCGACCTGTTCGACGTCGACCGCGCAAAACCGGTGGATATGGTGGGCGATTTCGATGCGCTCATGGGCATTCCGCGTCGCCTGTCGGTGGTTGCGCTGGAGCAGGTGCTCGCCCTGCAAGCGCCGGTGTCGATGCTGCACGACCTTTTTCAACGGGCGCCTGCCTTTGCGCTAGCCTACACCCAACAAGTCGGGGCCAAGTACTTGCAAGAATCGCGGCGCGTGCCGCTGCCGCTTTACGATGTATCCAAATCGCCAATGACGGCCGAAGTGGTCAACCTGTTGCCGCCGCAGTTCATCGAACGCCAGCGCGTGATTCCGGTCGCGTCGCAGGGCAATCGCTTGCTGCTTGGCTGCGTCGACGAACTGACCGCGCACGTGGTGTCGAGTACCCGCGACTTGCTGCCGGGCGTCGAGTTGATTCCGGTCCGCATCGACATTGGCGCGTTCACCTATGCGATGCAGAACCTGGTCAGCTTCGAGTCCAAGACCGATGACGCCGCGGCTGCTGGCGGCGTCAAGACTTCGGGCGTCATGCAGGCCGCCCCGGTGGCCACCAAGAAGTACTCGGCGCCCAAATTGGACCCGTTGCTCAAGCGGATGGTGGCCGAGGGTGCCAGCGATCTGCACATGTCGGGCAACCACCGCCCGCGCTGGCGCATCGATGGCGAAATGCGCGAAATCGCCGATGCCAAGGTGCTCAGCGAAACGCAAGTCTATGAGATTATTGAACCTGCCATGCCCGAGCGCAACCGCAAGCAGTTCATGGAAGAGAACGACACGGATTTTGCCTATGCGGTGCCCGATGTGGCGCGTTTTCGCTCCAACGTGTTTCGCGACCACAACGGCGTGTGCGCGGTGATGCGCGTCATCCCGTCCAAGATCCTGACCTTGGAGCAGTTGGGCTTGCCCGAGGGCGTGCGCCGGATGTGCGACAACCCCAAAGGCCTGGTGCTCGTGACCGGACCGACCGGTTCTGGCAAATCGACCACACTGGCGGCGATGATCGACTACATCAACCGCAACCGCAGAAGCCACATCATCACCTTGGAAGAC
>CAXRHS010000241.1:0-2367 GCA_964230235.1 Myxococcota bacterium | reverse complement strand
ATCCACCCGGCTGTGGTGGCGGCCGGTGAGTTTGACGAGGCCGTGCACGCCTGGCGCGGGATTCCGCAGACGGTCGAGTGCACCGAGTTCTTGCGCTTTGGCCCCGAAGACGGGCGCGCTTCGCCGCGCAACATTTGGATTGTGCCAGCGTTTGGCCACCCGATGGGCACGGCGACCATGCTGCCAGGGCACGGCGCGCTCCACCGCCAGTTCATGTTGGCCTATCCGCGGTTGGCGGTGTTTTGCGCGATGCTGCACGACGGGTCGCGCGGCACCGTAACGTCACAGGGCGAAACAGGCGTGCGCGTGGACTACCAACTCAACGAAATGGACAGCCACGAACTGGCCAAGGGCTTGCGGCGGCTGGCCGAGGCCCTGTTCGCGGCCGGCGCGCGCAAGGTGTGGATTCCAACGCCCGAACCACTGGCGCTGACCGATCCGAAGGACACCCGCAAGCTGCAAGACTTCGACGTCAAGCGCATGGGGCCAACGGCTGTGCACCCGATGGGCAGTTGCCCGATGCACGACGACCCGCGGCGCGGTGCCGTCGACTCGGCGGGCCGCCACCACCACATGACCAACTTGTGGGTAGCAGACGGGTCGCTGTATCCGACTTCGATTGGCGGGCCGCCGCAGCTGGGCATCTATGCCCTGGGCTTGCACGTCGGCCGCGCGGTGGTTGCCGCTATGCGCGCCTGACCCACCGCCACGCGAGCCGGGTGAAGCGGTTGGGCGCTGCGGACGCCGCGCTACAGGATGGTCGCCGACTTGATGTAGTCCAGGTTCGGAAACTCACCCTTGAGGTACTTGTTGCCTTCCATCTGGACGCGCATCTGGTTGGGCCCGCGACCGCCCGGCTGACCTTCGCCGTACTCGGTGTTGATCTTATCGATGGTGTCGGTGCCTTCGACGACCTTGCCAAAAGGCGTAAAGCCCATGCCGTCCAGGTTGCCGTTGTCCTTGAAGTTGATGAAGAACTGCACAGAGCGCGAGTTGGGCATGCCCTTCTTGGCAAAGGTCAAGGTGTAGCGCGCGTTGGTCTGGCCAATCGGGGGGTCGTCGTCGATCGACGCTTCTTTCCACACGCCGTTGACGGCCGGGTCGCCGTGGATGCCGAACTGACACATGAACCCGGCGATCGCCCGGAAGAACGCCACGTCTTGGAAGTAGCCGATCTTGACCAGGTTGTAGAAGCGATCCGCGCCAATCGGCGACCACTTCTTGGTCACCTCGACGACAAACGAGCCTTTGGTGGTCTCGAACTTGACTTTGTACGCTTCGGGAGCCTTCTCGTTCGCCAACTTCGGGTCTTTCATGGCTGGGTGGGGCTCGCCCGCCGCGACTGCGACCGGGGCGGCGGCTGGGGCGGCCGGGACCTCAGGCGCCTTGGGCACTTCGGGAACCGGAGGCGCTTCTGGCGCTTTGGGCGCCTCGGCCGCTTTGGGGGCTTCTGGTGCTTTGGCGGCCTCGGCCGGGGACGGCTCCGCGGGCTTGGGGGCTTCGGCGGGTGCGGCGCTCGGCGCCGGGGTGTCTTTCTTCTCGCACGCGGCGGCGATTACGCCCACGGCCGCAACGACGGCCACCGCGCCAAAACTGCGCTGCTTGAACATGTGCTGAACTCCTGGATGGTTGGACGCGGGGCCGTTTGATCGGCACCCGCCAAAGGGGCGCGGATTTTGCACGGGCGCGGCAGCGGTGGCAACGTGGCTGGGTACAGCGTCAGGGCGCGCTCGAGATCGCCAAGCCGCGGCATTCCTTGACGGCTTGATCTCCAATTTGCGCGGGCGCGACGGAAGCGCAATCCGACCCCGCTCCGGTCGCCGCGCCAGACCTCAAGAACCTGACTTTTCGGCTTCTTTGGCACCCGGCGCCTGCGGCCGCGTTTCCGCCAGGCTGCGGTCTTCGACCTCGTGCGACCCGAACACGTGAACCCCGCGCAGCTTGCGCAGTTTCCCTATTGCTTCTCGAATAATTTGCTGCACTTGCACGCGCCGACTGGGCAGGTAGGTAATCGACAAACCGCTCATCTCAACCGGGTCACCCGAAGCGAGGTCGCCACTTTGGCGCAGGGCATCGGCGGCTTCGGCCGCTGTCGTGTAGCGGTCTTCGCGTTCCTTGGCGGTACATTTTTCGATGAACGCAACGATGTCCTCGGGAATATCGGGGTCGCGCAAGCGCGGGTCGGGCAGGTCCACAGTCAACTGTTTCGCAAACACGCCCTGAACGGTGTCGGCTGTAAAGGGCAGTTCGTGGGCGCACAGCTCATAGGCAAGCACGCCAAGCGAGTACAGGTCGGAGCGGCCGTCGAGTTGGTGACCGAGAATCTGCTCGGGCGACATGTAGTACGGCGTGCCGACAATCTTGCCG
>CAXRHS010000240.1:0-2851 GCA_964230235.1 Myxococcota bacterium | reverse complement strand
GGCGATGTGCCCCCGGCCGTGCAGGTTGCGCTGCTGCGGGTCTTGCAAGAGCGCGACGTGTTGCGCGTCGGCGACCGCGTACCTCGCAAGGGAGACGTGCGCGTTATCGCCGCGACCAACCGCAACCTGCAAGAACTGGTGGACAAGGGCCAGTTCAGGCTCGACCTGTTATTCCGGTTGCGGGTTGCGCGTCTGGCGCTGCCCCCGCTGCGCAGTCGCCTGGGCGACATCGCTCTGCTGGCCGCATCCTTCTTGCGCGATCTGCGCGCGGCTGGCGCTACCAAAGTGCAGAGCGTGAGCGCAGAGGCTCTGCGGCAACTGGCCCGCTACTCCTGGCCAGGCAACGTGCGGGAACTGCGTGCGGCACTGGAGTACGCCACCATTCACTGCCGCCGTACGGAGATTCACACCGCCGACCTGCCGCCAGAACTGCTCGCCGGCCCGGCTGCGCAAACCGATGCCGATGATAAGTTCACCGCGACCGTCCTGCGCGATGCCCTGCGGCGCGCGGGCGACAACCGCAGCCGTGCGGCCGAATTGCTCGGTATCAGTCGTGCCACGTTCTACCGCCGCATGAGCGAGCTTGGCTTGTAGCGGGTGGGCCGACCAGGGTGCGGTCTGCCGCTGATCGCGTCGTCGCAGCGCGGCCCCGTCGGTTCGATGCGGCCGATCATGGCGAAGGCGCAAAGCAAGAGGCCGATCGCCACTGCCGCGACGACGACGCACCCGTGAGTCGCCCGCAAGGCGCGAACGTGTGACCCACTGACCAAGCAAGGCCGACCCAGAACTCAGCCCGGCCAAATCGGAATTTTGCATCGACGCTGTGAGCAGGCAAGGCAAATCGGGCGCCCCTGCCGCGCGACTTGAACCCATGAACCGGCGCCGTGTGAGCCGCTCTGATGGCGTGCTGTCGGCCGTCTGCGGTGGCACCGCCTGGCGTTCCAAGGGCAGCGCCTAGCGTCAGACGCAGCGCCATGACCTGCAATGGGGCCCAAGACGATCCGATAAGACACCCCAGCCTCAGATTGGTTGTTTAGTTCCAAACTGTTAGCGTGGGCAGGCGTCTCTGCACTGTCTCACCTGCGCGATGCCGGCCTCCCTTATTCGGGCAGCATGAGGGTCTTGGGCAGGTGAGCAACCCGCGCATGTGCTCAATAATCAAGTCTTTTCTCAATTTCCAGCGGGCCGATCTCTGGTTGGCATGCACCTTGCACTGCTGCAATCAGGTCGGCGGCCACGCCGCAGAGTTGCGGCAACGTCATGGCGCCCGGCGCAGTCGCTGCCAAAGTGGACCGCGCGCTGCACTTCCAAACCGCGCGCGCAGTGCGACTGTCGAGCCCTGCTTCACCTTTCTGCTGCGCGAGGTAGCTGATGCCAGAGCCGACAACCACCGAGTTCGACTTCGGCTACGATTCAGCAACGTTGTCACATGAGGGCGACGATCCGGTCGCGGCGGCTCTGCTGCGGCAACGTTCCCTAGCCGTCACAGGCAGCCAGCAAAAGCCGACGGCGTTCGGCTTGCCGCCTTTTGGCCGGCTTGGCGACTGGCCGCCTCCGACGGCGACTGCACCAGCGTCGTGGACGCCGAACCGCCGAATTCAGCCGGGCGATGGCCGCCACACGGCCGGCATGGCAACCACCGTTGTCACGGGACCGGTGACTCTGCCGCCAGAGCCCCCCACGGCGGCGCGGCTCGTGGCGGACCTGACGGCTGCGTATATGCCAGTGATCGCGGCCTATTCGATGTGTCCGGTTGCCCATGAGGCGCTAGTCCGTACCCGGACAGCACCGCACTACGATGGGCGCACGATCGTCGACGCGATTTCGGCCGGCGGAATGCTGCCGCAACTGAGCGCCGCGGTTCGGCAAGCTGTGGCAGCCACGCTCGCAGCCCGTCAGGACGTTTCCCTCGTCTTTGTCAACCTGGAAGAGTCCGACTTGATCGAGCCGGCGCTGGGCGCTCGCGGCGATCCACTGACCGTGCACGCGGCACGCGTCGTATTCGACTTGAGCCTGTCGCGGTTCGACCGACCGATCAAAGAACACGAAACCGCGATTGCCTGGTTGCGTCGCCGCGGCTTCCGCTTTGCGCTGGACGATTTCGGCGCTGGTACGGTCGGCAGCGCCGACATGGACGAACTGCGCCCGGAATTCGTCAAGATCGGGGCCAACCTCACCGACCGACTGTGCGAAGCTCGGCCAGTTGCCGAACTGGTGGCAACCATCGCGCGGGTTTGCGCGAGTCGCGGCGCTACCCTGGTCGCCAAAGCGATTGGTCGGCGTGCCGACTTTGAGGCCGCGGTCAGAGCCGGCGTACCTTGGTTGTCTGGGTGGCATGTTGGTCACCCCGCGTTGTCACCATGCTGACGGCGCGGCCACCGCGGTGGCAGCGCGACGCGCGGCAACTGTCGAGCCCTCCGGGTCACTTGGCAACCCTTCGCGGCGACCTGACGTGGAGGGGGACATGCGGTCCCCGGCCTATTGAGCCAAGGCCCCAGCCGACCTGCCGCGCGGGCTGCAAATTTCGGAATGCGAGCGGCGCTCGGCAGAACCCAACGATCCCTTGTCTGGCATTCCGCAGTCGCATACCATCGGTGCGATGCGCTACTTGTGCGTCGAATGCAATCGCAGTCTGCCGCCCGGAACCGCGGTCTGTCCGCTGGATGGCGCACCTGTGACCAGCAAGCCCGACGACGACGAGTCGCTCATCGGTACGCGGTTAGACGGCCGTTTCCAGGTCGACAGCATCGTGGGCCGCGGTGGCATGGGCACCGTGTTTCGCGGCACGCAGGTGTCGGTCGGCCGACCGGTAGCCATCCAGACGCTGCGTCCCGACCTGGTGCGCAGCGCC
>CAXRHS010000239.1:0-5971 GCA_964230235.1 Myxococcota bacterium | reverse complement strand
CCTCCAGTTGCGGTCGCAGGGGGCGCGACGACTTGACTGCTCGCGGCACTTTTGGACATTGGGTGCCACGAGCACAAGGACGGCGCGGTTAGCCGCGGTCGTAGCGTGGCATGGGTTGACCGGTGGGGCAAACGCAACCAGAAACTGGCAGCGCGGTCCCCGCAATCGCGGCAATCCGCGACGGTGGCAATAGTCCCAGCGCCAGTATCGCGGCCCGCCACCGACCTTGACCGCCCGCAGCGCGCTCGCGACAATGCCGCGGGTGCCGATTGTGCGCCAAACCGCCGTGAGGTTGCCATGTTGTATTTCCGTTCTTCGGCCGTCGCCGCGCTCGCCGTTGGCGCGCTGGTTCTGCCCATAGGCGCTGCCGCCGCGGTCCCGGGCACGATTGCCGTCCAGGGCACGGTGACCACTGCGGGCGGTCCGGCCGTCGACGGCGACTATTTTCTCACGTTCGCCATCTATGCCAGCAAGGAGGGCGGTACGCCGGCCTGGAAGGACGCGCCGCAAGTCGTGCCGCTCAAGGCCGGCGTGTTCTCGACGGCGATCGGCGCCAGCTCGCCCATCACTCCGCAAGCCCTGGCCGCGCTGCCGGAGGCCTGGCTTGGCGTGACCATTGGCTCCGATCCGGAACTGGCCCGCAAGCCGCTTTCGTCCGTGGCGTACGCGGTGCGCGCGGCCGCAGCCGAGGCGGTCGATTGCTCGGGGTGCATCGGCGCTGGCCAACTCGACCCCAAGCTGCTGGCCGGCTATGCCAAGTCGAGCGAGCTGTCGGCCTACGCAAAGACTGGAGATTTGCAGGTGTTTGCCCAGAAATCCGAGCTCTCCGACTACGTCAAGGCTGCCGCACTTGCCAAGGTCGCAGCCAGCGGCGACTACAAGGATCTGGCGGGTGCGCCCAAGTTTGCGGACGTCGCCTCGACCGGCAACTATGCGGACTTGCTCAACCTTCCGAAGCTGGCCAAGGTCGCGACCAGCGGCACCTACGCAGACCTGTCGGGAATACCGGTACATGCCAAGGTTGGCGATGCGTGCGGCACCAATCTGGTGATGCGCGGCATCAAGGCCGATGGCAGCTACGACTGCGTCGCTGGCGGCCTGACCGCGGATCAGTTGCCCAAAGACGGCCTGGACGAAATCAGCAATGGCTTGCTGACCAACCAGTTCAGCGACACGTTGGCTAGCAGCAAGGTGCCGATCGACATCCCCGACGCCCAGGGCGTGGGCGTCAGCGACGCCATCACCATCCCCGATCTTGGCATCGCGCAAGGGATTTCCGTGGCAGTGGACCTCGCCAATTCGGACATTGCCAAGGTGCGGGTCACCTTGTTCGGCCCGGGCGGAGCGCAGTACACCCTCTACGATCAGGGCAAGTCTGGCACCGCGCTCAAGGGCAGCTGGCCGAGCCCCGACAAGCTGGTCGCCGGCGACCTCGCCGAGTGGAACGGCAAGAACCCACAGGGCATCTGGTCGCTCAACGTCGCCGACCTCGCGGGCACCCAGGGCGGCAAAGACGGCAAGCTCAACGCCTGGTCGATGACCGTCAAGACCGTGTCGAGCAAGAAGGTGGCCGCCGCGGGCACCCTGGTCGTCAACAACGGGCTCAAGCTCACCGTCGCCGACAGCCACCCGGTCACCTGTGACGCTGCGCAGATGGGCTATACCTACGTCAACAGCAAGGACAAGGCGCTGTACGTCTGCAATGGCCAGGAGTGGTACCCGCTGTCGCTGTCGGTGTTCGGCGCCCAAGCCAATCCAGCGCTGCACTGCAATGAGCTCAAGGCCAAGCAACCGACCGCCCCAAGCGGCATGTACTGGATCGACCCGGACGGCGGATCGGCCGCCAACGCCATCCAGGCCTATTGCGATATGACCAGCTACGGCGGCGGCTGGACCCTGGTGGCGCGCATGACCAATGGCTGCATGACCGACAGCAACGGCGCTGTCGGCACCCTGACCTCGCCGGGGCAGGCCAACTGCGCCAAGCTCAGCGACGCGGTCATCAACGCCATCCGCAGCGCCGGCGGCAGCGGCGGCGTGTTCTGGGGCTACCACGACAACAGCAACTACAAGCTGCCGCCGAGCGGCCGCTTCCTCAAGATTACCAGCGGCTCGTTTGACGCCAACAAGGCGCAGGGCGGTCTGCAACAGCAGTGCAGCTGTCAGCCAAGTGGGCCGTGGAGCAACCCGTACAGCGCGCACGGCACCATGTCGGGCGTGTACAACCACTCGGGCAGCGGCTGGGAATGCGTCACGGCCGGCCAGAATGGCTGCGACAACACCACCGTGTACAGCTCCGGGCTTTTCTTGTACCAGCATGCGCTGAATCAGGCCGGCACGTTCCCTTCCAATTCCCACGGTGTTGGCGGCGGCTCCAACGGTTGGCTGTTGCTGCGCTAGCACTTTCGGCCCGCAGTTCGCGCCGGGTTCCGCCGCGCGACAAGGGCGAAGTGCGCGCGGCCGCAGCTGCGGCCGCTGGCAGGGGTGAGCGCGCCGACGCGCGCGAGGGGGCGGCGAGCCCCTTTGACGAAACAAGCATCTAGTAGGCGAAACGTACAGCGAAATCCTTGCGTTGCACCCAACGGCATCCCAACGCGAACTTCGGATTTCGCCTACTAGCGAACGGTCGCCTTTTCATCCGCCTTGCGCGACCACGGCCTGCGCGGGACAATACGCCTACGCCGCGCCGCCGCGGTGGTGGGTTCGCAGCATGAAAGTCGGACAATTCCTGGCGCCCTTTTGGATGACTTTGACAGTCAGTGGTCTGGCTTGCACGGCCGCCCCAGCGGCCCAAGGCGCAGATGCGGCGGGCGGAGGCCAGACCGACACTGCGGTTGGCGCGGCGGACTCGGCCGATGCCGCCCCGGCTGATGCGGTCCTTGCAGACGGTGCAGTCGCAGATGCGGTACTGGATACCAGCGCGGACGCGGTCAAAGACGCCGGCGCAGACGGTTCGGTGGCGGACGCGCCCGCCCCGGACGTGGCGGCACCGGAAACGCAGGCCGAGACGCAAACCGACACCCAGGCCGACGTGCAGGCCGACGCGACCGCTACGCCGGACAGCACAGTCACCTGTTCCGCCGGATCTTTCTTGCCGATGAACGAGACGGTGTGCAAAGAGGCCACTTGCGCCAACATGGCGGCCGCAGTAGCGGCCGCCCTGAACGCGGCGACTGTCCAGGCCGCTGCGGGCTGTACAGCGGACGAACAATGCACGGCGGTCTCGACAACGACGGCCTGCCAGGGCACCTGTGGCGCGGTGGTCAAGAAAGACGCGGCCGCCGCGATGGCCAGCACGGTCGCCTGGCTCGACGCCAACATCTGCAAACCACAGGGCTACGCGGGCAAGTGCGGCTATGGCACGCCCAGCTGCAAGGGGCCGGTCCCTGGTTGTGTGGCGGGCAAGTGCGTATTCGACAAGCCTGCGACCCTCGCTTGCCCGCAGCCGCAGCCACCCAACACCGTCTGCCTCGGCAACGCCTGGGCCTGCCAGGGGGGCTATTTCAAAGGCTACGCCAGCACCGACTGCATCGAGGCCACTTGCGAAAACCTCGCCAAAGCCAAGAACGAGGCCATCGCCGCCGCCATCGCCAAGTCACAGGCATGCTCGGGCAGCGACGACTGCGTACACATCGCGACCAGTACCGACTGCGGCGGCACTTGCGGCGCCAGCGTCAACGCCGGCATGCAAAACGACGTGCTCAAGGTCGTCGGCTGGGTGGACGACAACCTGTGCAAGGCATTTGGGTTCAAGACCAAGTGCGGGTACTCGACGCCCAAGTGCAAGGCGCCGGAGCCGACCTGCGGCAAGGGTGTGTGCTGGGATTCGCCTACGGGGCCGTAGCGGCGCCCGGCTGGCGCAAGAATCTGCCTGGCCCTGCTCCAGGCCCTGAGCCTGACGCTGCCCGGTGCAACAACGGCCGCCTGTGCAAGCCTGAGTCCGGCGGCCGCTGTCTCTGCAATCGGTGGCTGTCTTTGTTCTCGGAATCGGCTACGGGCACATCTGGTAGCACTTCGCATTGAAGCAGCAGCCGCCGCCGCCCGGGTAGAAACACTTGTTGCCCTCGCCCAGCATGGCGTCGTAGACGCAATTGCCCGTTTCGGTGCTGCAATAGTCCTCCGTGCACACGTTGCCGTCGCTGCAGAACTTCGCCGCGCCCTGGCACGCTCCGCCCGAGCACACATCGTTGGTGGTGCAGACGTTGCCGTCGTCGCACGGGTTGCTGTGGGGCGTGAACACGCACCCGCTGGACTGGTTGCACGAGTCGGTGGTGCACGCATTGCTGTCGCTGCACGGAATCTGCACGCCGTTGCACGCCCCGCCCGAACAGGTGTCGGACTTGGTACAGGCATTGCCGTCGGAGCACGCGGCGGAATTGGGCGAGTAGGCGCAACCCGACGACGTGTTGCAGCTGTCGTTGGTGCACGCGTTGCCGTCGTTGCAGGTCACCGATGCCCCGGGCTGGCATGCGCCACCCGAGCATGCGTCGCCCGAGGTGCAGGCGTTGCCGTCGGTGCAGGCCGCCGTGTTGGGCGAGTACACGCAGCCCGACGATACGTTGCAGCTATCGTTGGTGCACCCATTGCCGTCGTTGCAGGTGACCGACGCACCAGCCTGGCACCCGCCGCCAGAGCACGCGTCGCCCGAGGTACAGGCGTTGCCGTCGGAGCAACCTGCCGAGTTGGGCGAGTACACGCAGCCAGACGATGGGTTGCAGCTGTCGTTGGTGCACCCATTGCCGTCGTTGCAGGTGACCGAGCCGCCGGCTTTGCAGCTTCCGCCCGCGCAGGCATCGCCCGAGGTGCAAGCGTTGCCATCGGAACAGCCTGCCGAGTTGGCTGCATAAGCGCACCCTGAGCTGGTGTTGCAGCTGTCGTCGGTGCAGCCGTTGCCATCGTTGCACGAAATGGATGCGCCGGCCTTGCAGCTGCCATTTGCGCACGCATCGCCCGAAGTGCAGGCATTGCCATCGGTACAGGCCGCCGTGTTGGGCGAATACACGCAGCCGGAAGAGGCATTGCAGGTGTCGTTGGTGCAGGCGTTGCCGTCGTTGCAGGTCAGGCTCGGGCCGCCGACACAGGCACCGCCAGCGCACGCGTCGCTGACCGTACAGGCGTTGCCGTCGGAGCAGCCCATGGTGGTGTTGGTGTAGGCGCAGCCGGTCGTCGGGCTGCACGAGTCGTTGGTACACGCATTGCCGTCGTTGCACGAGACCGCGCCGGTCGAAGAGCACACGCCCCCTTTGCACCCGTCGCCGGTCGTGCACACATTGCCGTCGCTGCAGCTGGCGCTGTTGGGCGCATACGCGCAGCCCGATGCCGCATTGCAGGTGTCGTTGGTGCAGCCGTTGTTGTCGTTGCAGGTCAGGCTGGCGCCGCCCTTGCAAGCGCCGCTCGCGCACCCATCGCTGGTGGTGCACGCGTTGCCGTCCGAGCAGCCCGCCGAGTTTGGCGTGTAGACGCAGCCAGAGGCGGTGTTGCACGCGTCGTCGGTGCAGCCATTGCCGTCGTTGCAGGTCACGCCCGCGCCCGCCTTGCACGCACCGCTCGCGCAGGCGTCGCCCGAAGTGCACGCATTGCCGTCCGAGCAACCGAGCGTGTTGGGCGTGTAGACGCAGCCCGCCGTCGTACTGCACGAGTCGGTGGTGCACAGGTTGCCGTCGCTGCACGCCACGGTGGTGCCCGGTTTGCACGCGCCGTCTGTGCAAGCGTCGCCTGACGTGCACGCATTGCCATCTGAGCACGCCGCCGTGTTGGGCGGGTACACACAGCCGCTGGTCGCATTACAGGCGTCGTCGGTGCAGCCGTTGCCGTCGTTGCAGGTGACCGCTGCGCCAGGCACGCACTTGCCGCCGCTGCAGCTGTCGCCGACCGTGCACACGCTGCCGTCGGAGCAGCTGGCCGTGTTGTTCTTGGTCACGCAGCCGGCCTTGGGATCGCAGGCGTCGTCGGTGCAGGGGTTGCCGTCGTC
>CAXRHS010000238.1:0-2139 GCA_964230235.1 Myxococcota bacterium | reverse complement strand
GCAGGTGCGCCAACAGAACTGGCAGGCGGCACCGGCTGCCGCGTCGCTGTTGCAGGCGCGGGCACCGCAAGGCCAGGCTGTTGGGCAGTGGCTGCAGCCGCGGCACTTGCGCCCGCTTGCAGTGGTGGCACCGCCGTCGCGCCGGTTGCGCGCTGGCGGGCGATTTCCGCCACCATCTTGCCTAGGCCGACCCCAACGATCGTGCGCTGATCGCTGCTGTCATCGCCGATGGCCACGAACTTGCGCTTGGCGGCGGTTGGTGTGTTGGGCAGGTCGTCCGGGGGCGGACCACCTGGCAGGTCGTCCGGCAGCGTCTCGATGGCGGTGATGGGCTCGTCGATGTCCACGGTCATCGCAGCGACTGGCGACATGCCAGACGACATCGCCTTGGCCCGCGCGGCGACCACGCCCGCGGTCACGGCCGCGGTGTCGACGGCGACCGTATTCGCTTCCGGTTCGGCCGGGGCGTGCGCCGCGGTTGCAGGCCGGCCGCCTGGAGCGCTGACGCCGGCTTGCGGTTCCTGGTCTTCGCGTACCGTGGGGTTGTCTGGCCGGCTGGACGCCGCGCCAGCGCCGTGCAGCGCGGCAGCCACTTCGTGGCTCAATTCGCTCTCGGTCACTGCCCCGGACACCGACTCGTTGTCATGGCGAACATCGGCCAGCATGCGCGCCAGCTCTTCACGCACTGCGTCCGCGGTCTGGGGTCGGTCCTGTTTCTTTTTGGCCAGCAGTTTGACGCACAACTCCGAGAGGCCGTGCGGCAGTTTGATCCCGAGCTTGGACAGCTGCGGGGCGGGCGACTTGACATGCTTGAGCAGGATGTCGATGACACTGGCGCCGTCGTACGGCGGTTCACCGGCTATCATCTCGTAGATCACCGCGCCGACGGCATACAGGTCGGTCTGCGGGCCCACTTCCTTGCCTTCAACCTGCTCGGGCGCCATGTAGTGCGGCGTGCCGAACACAGAACCTGCACGGGTCAAGGCCGCCGTCACCATCTCGGTCGGCAGCTTGGCGATTGAAAAATCAAGGACTTTGACGAAATCGCCGCCCCCTGCCGACAGCAGGTACAGGTTCTCGGGCTTGATGTCGCGGTGGATGATATTCTGGGCGTGCGCAACGCTTAGCGCGCTCACCAGTTGCTCCGCGATGTTGAGCGAGCGCTCGACGCCGAGCGCGCCAGCCTCTTCCATGACATCGGAAAGCGGTTTGCCGACCAGGATCTCCATGACCACGTACACGGTGCCTGCGTACTCGCCGACGTCGTGGATGGTAATGATGTGCGGATGGTGCAGTGCGGCAGCGGCGCGGGCCTCGCGAACCAGGCGTTTGGCGGCCACTGGATCTGCGGCGATGTCCTTGCGCAAGACCTTGAGCGCGACCTCGCGGCCGAGGTTCTTGTCGGTAGCCTTGTAGACGACCGCCATGCCGCCCTTGCCCAGGCGCGACACCAGTTGGTAGCGATCGGCGAAAGTGGTGCCAATCAGCGGGTCATTTTCTTGTTGTTCCTGGCCGCTCAAACACCGCCTCCTGCGGCGGCGAGGGTAAGGGAAATCGCGGTGACGCGCAACCGCGCGGCCGAGCGACAGTTTGCTGGCGGCGCCCCCGTTGACAAAGGCATGGCACTGGCTAAGATGCTGCCCCCTCGTCGGCGCCCAGGTGCGCCGGCCCTCGCGCGCATTCGCGCTGTAAGGTCGCCGCCATGGCCCGCATCACCATCGAAGATTGCCTTGACACCGTGCCCAACCGCTTCGCATTGGTGATCATGACCTCCAAGCGCGCGCGTCAGTTGGTCGACGGGCAGTCGCCCACCATTGAGACCAAGAACAAAGAGTGCGTGACAGCGCTGCGCGAAGCCGCTGACAACCGCGTGCGCTTCACCAAAGCCGTCATGCCGTTGATTGAGCGTCACCTGCGCGACCAGTAGTCGGCCCAGAGCGCCCGGGAAAATCGAATCGATTTGCCAGGCCTGTCCAAAGCGTGCCCTGTGGAGCACGCGATCGCGCCACGCGTGCGCCTGATCGCGCTATCGTCGTCACCGTGGGGCCCGTGTAAAATCGAATCGATTTTCCACGTTGGCCCGTTGCTTGCCAAGTGGGTCGCAAGCTCGCGACTTTGCAAGTCGACTCGCCGCTCCGC
>CAXRHS010000237.1:0-8901 GCA_964230235.1 Myxococcota bacterium | reverse complement strand
GGGCGTCGTCGGATGCACCTGCGCGGCCGTCGCGCGCCACTTCTGGAAGCGCCGGTACAGGGCGTGGTCGCCCTCGATGTAGGTCGAGAAGCGCCGGCCGACCTCGATCAGGTGGTGGGATCGAGCGATGTCGCCGGCCTTGACGCGTTCGGCCGCCAGCTTGCGCAGCGGGCTGGCCGGACTGGCGATGGCAGCCATGTTCAGGTCGGGGTTGCCGCCGCGCGCGCAGTACTCCTGCGTCGCCTGGTCGTACAGTCGGTCTGCCTGGGCGCGCAACCCTTGGCGCTCGAGGCGGACGCCGACCATGACCTGATTGCGCGGCGGCAACACTTTGGCGGTGGCGACGACGGCGTCCGCCCATGCCTGGCGGCGCGGGTCGCCTGGCCCGGCCGCGTCGATGCGCTCCGCCCACAGGTACGGATCCAGCGCGTCTAGCACCAGTTCAGCATCCAGGCGCAGCGCGGTAGCAGCCCGATCGGTATCGACAAAACCACGGGCGCGCAAGCTCATCGATAGGGTATCGAGCAGCCCTTCGCCCTGGGCCAGCGCGGGCAGCGCGTCGCCGGCAAAGCGCAAAACGTGCACTGCGCCCTGCTCGGCGTGCGAAGACACCAGGGCAACCATGCCGGAACCGCGCGGGTCTGGCGCGCACAGCAAGATGCGACCGTCGGCGACCGTCCGCGCCTGCACGCGCCCTGAGCGGCCGTCGAGGTAGAGCACCGCGGCCACCTCGCACAGCACTACCCCGCCTGCAGCCACGGCACGCGTGCGCGCCTGGCCGCCCTGCGGCAGCTCGCCGCGCCAGTCGCGTCGCCAAAGCACGCTGCCGTCGCCCCCAATGGCCTGCCAGGCGCCGTTGGGGTCGCGCGCCACCGTGACGCCCTCTGGCAAGGCAGCTGCCGCAGCGGCGACCGGTGGACGCGCAATCGAAAACGGCGCCGCAGCCTCGCCAACGGCCAGCCATTTCGGCGCCAGCGCGTAGACGGCGGCCAGGTCTGCCGCGACGGGGGCATCGGCCGGCAATTGCCACGCCCGCAAAGCCGCCGTGGTGCGGTTGGCCCATGTCAGACGCTCGGCCGCGGGGCCAGTGGTCAAGCGGCTGGCGAGGTTGCGGCAAAGGGATTGTCCGGGCCAGCCCCCCACCGCAACGCCCAGCGCTTGCTGCGCCACTGCCGGCCCCACGGCGCTGACCCACTGGCTGCACGCGGACTGCCACAGGGCGTCAAACTGACCGTCGCGCCAGCGCGCCAGCGCCACGCCAAAGGCCAAGGACTGCGCCCGCTCTGGCCCGTGGACGACGTCGGCGACTGGTTGGGCGCGCAACTGGTCGAGCGCAGCCTGCGCCTGGCCCGTGTCGCCCAGGCCGAGCGCCGTCCAACCCGCGCGAAGGTGGCGCGCGACTTCTGCGTGCCGCGCCGCCTGTGCCTGGCGCTGCTTGCCGTGGTGGTGGAAATAACCGACCAGCGACAGCGCACCCGCAGCCAGCGCGAGCGCCAGCGCGGCAGCCAGCCACCGCGCCCGCCGCGATCCCGCAAAGCGCGTGAATAGCAGTTGCAGGGCCTGGACAGCTTGCGGGTCGGCGGCGGCGTCTTCTTGCAGCAAGTGCAGCTGGCTGCGCGCCAGCCCGACATCGCTTTTGGCCAGCGCCTCGTTGGCAAAACCCAGCCGCGCCACTGCACGTTGGCGGCGGGCGGGCTCGTTGGCGGGCCACAGCGACAGGGCCTGGTCAAAGCGCGCCAAGGCCTCGCCATAGGTCGCGTAGCGAAGCTCGGCAGCCACCAGCCCCGGCACGTCGAGCCGCGTCAACTGAGCCTGCGCCTCCTCACCCAGCCGCATCGAGTGCGCATGCTGTTGGTATTCGACCAACGCGGCGCGCAGGTCGGCCACGCTGGCATGGCGCTCGGCCGGGTCGCGCGCGAGCGCCTTGCGGCAAATCGCCTGCAGACATGCCGGCACCTCGTCGCCAAACGTGGGCGGCTCGGCGTGCGCGGCGGCGACCAGCACTTGCAGCACGCTCGAACCTTGGTGCGGCGGCCGCCGGTTCACAATCTCGTGCAAAAGCGCGCCGAGCAGATAGACATCGGTGCGCGGGCCCATCACCTTGTTGTCGCCGGTCGCCAGCTCGGGCGCCATGTAGCACGGCGTACCCGCCGGTCCTTTGACGTGCGACACGTGCGGCGCCCGCAGGTCGTCGGGCACCGGCACCCGAACGTCGATGGCGATGCCCCAGTCCATGACCAGGACCTCGCCGTAATCGCCCACCATCACGTTGTCGGGCTTCAGATCGCGGTGGATGACGCCGCGGCTGTGCGCAAACGAGATGGCGTTGCACACGTGCAGCAGCACGTCCAGGTGGCGGGCAGTGTCCCAGGCCTTGGCCGCCGCGATTTCGTCGGCGCTTTTGGGGTGCAGCAGGGCGCTCCACGCCACGCCGCGCACCAGTTTCATGGCCAGGAACACTTCGCCATCTTCGCTGCGGCCCAGTTCGTGCACCGGCACGATATTGGGGTGGTCCAAAGCGCCGGTGACGCGCGCCTCGGCCATGAAGCGCTCTTTCCCGATTGCGTTGGCCGCTTCGGGCTTGAGCGTCTTGAGCGCGATGTCGCGGTCCAGGCTGCCCTGGCGGGCGCGAAACACCACGCCCATGCCGCCCTGGCCGAGCTGCTCGCGAATCTCAAAGCTGCCGCCGGCCGCGCCGACGCCCGAGATCGCGTGGCGCGGATGGTCGAGATTCGCCTCGCCCGGCTGACTGCGCTTGACAGTCGCCACCGGCAGCAGATCGAGGTCGCGGACCGTCACCACGCCAGAGTCGATGCGCGGCCGCGGCTGCGGCAGGTGGTCGCGGGCGTCGAGCGTGCCGTCGTGCAAGGCTTCGCCCAGCGTCTCGGCCCAGTAGGTGGTCAGCGCCGCGACGTCGGGGCCCGAAGCCGACGCCGTGGCGGTGTCGGTCGGCGCTGCCGGGCAGTGGTCGTCCATGGCCGCAGGCTAGCGCGGAGCCGGCTTGGGCGACAAGGGGTGGCTTCTGGTCAAGCGTTTTGCAGTGTTGCCGTGAGATTGTGGCACAATCTGGGTGGCCAGCAGGTGTGCTGCGCTGCCTCGAGGCCCGATGCGTTTGCTGCCCCCAATTCAGACCCTGTCTCGGCTGCGGTCCCTGTTTCTGTCCCTGTCCTTGTTCCTGCCCCTGGCACTGACCCTGACCCTGTTCCAGACCCCGCCGCTCGTCCCGGCCGCCTATGCCGCCAAGCCAAAAGGCAAGGCGCCCGCAACCAATCCCGCCCCCGAAAAGCCCGCGCCGGCCGCCGGCAAGCCCGCCGACAAGCCGGTCCAGCCGCTGCGCGCCGACGC
Organism: Myxococcota bacterium; assembly: GCA_964230235.1. Taxonomy (GTDB): domain Bacteria; phylum Myxococcota_A; class UBA9042; order UBA9042; family UBA9042; genus SXRM01. The sequence continues at coordinate 5,556 of CAXRHS010000237.1, read as the reverse complement.
CTGGCTGGCCAAACTCATCGCCGCCATCGACAAGGCGCTGGCCGCCGCACCGCCCAAAACCGAGCAGGATCCGGACCCGGGCGGTGCGCTGCTGCACGCCATGGCGCGCTCGGCGCTGGTGTCGGTGCTGCACGGCAACCTGGCGCTCGCCGGCCAGGGTCAGGCGCTGCGCACCGGCGGCTTGCCGGCCAAGGAGGTTGCGGTAGCTGGCCGCGAGATGGCCGACCACTACGGCGCGCTGGCGGTTGCCTATGCCGACCTGGGCAACCACAAGCCGTTCGCCGGCGAGCTGGCCGATATCTTCCGCGCCATCGCGGCGCTGTGCGGTCACGCCAAGTCGGCTAGCGAGGCGCTTTGTGCCTGGGCGCTCGCCCCTCAAGACCTGGGCAAGGCCAAGGCGTTTGAAGACGCGCTGGAGAACTACCGCAGCCGCTTGCAGGGCCTGATTGGCAGCTTGCAAGCGGGGGCGGCACCGCAGAGGTAGACGATCAGGCCGCTGCCGCCCGCAAGGCAGCGATGGCCGCCGCCCGATCCGGCTTGCTGAACACCGCCGAGCCAGCCACGAACCAGTCGACGCCCGCCCTGCGGGCCTCGCCGATGGTCTCCGTGGTGATGCCGCCATCGATCTGGATGCGCAGGCCGGGGCGGTGGTCGCAGCGCCAGTCGTCGATCGCGCGCACTTTGTCCAGAACCGCGGCGATAAAGCTCTGGCCACCAAAGCCAGGGTTGACCGACATCACCAACACGAAATCGACTTCGCGCAGGATCGGCTCGACCATCGAAAACGAGGTATGCGGATTGACCGCCACGCCGGGCGAGACGCCCAAACTGCGAATGCGCTGCACGGTGCGGTGCAGGTGCCGGCAGGCCTCGATGTGCACGCTCAACCGCTTGGCGCCGGCCTTGGCGAAGTCCTGCAACAGGTGATCCGGTTCGTGGACCATCAGGTGGCAATCGAGCGGCAATTGGGTCGCCTTGGCGAGGCTTGCCACCACCGGAGCGCCGATGGTCAGGTTGGGCACAAAACGGCCGTCCATGACGTCGACGTGGATCATGTCGGCACCGCCGGCGGCGACTTGCGCCACTTCGTCGGCGAGGCGCGCGAAATCGGCAGACAGGATGCTGGGCGCAATCGCCACTGGATGCGGCATGGCGGAGACCACCAACGGCGGCAACGGGCCGCGCGGGGTGGCGATTGTGGCGCAGCCGCCCGGTCCTGCCAATGGCCATGTGCGCGCAAGGGCGCATGCGTGCTTATGCGTCAAAGCGCATGCTCTGCCGGAAGGCGGCGCGGCGCCGATGCCTCGCGGCTGAGCAGTCGGGCGATGGTTCGCGCGACCCGTCCGCGCCCGCATTGGCGAAACGGAACCGGGGAAAAGCGCAACATCGACCACAACTTGCCTTTGTGTCAGAGCGCCGTCTCCGTGGCGCTTGCCCCCGGCCACGGCCGGCCTACAATCGCCGCGCCCGCTCGGGTGTGAGGTCCGGATGACGACGCGAACGATTGGCTGCCTGTGCCTGGCCCTTGGCCTGACACCTGCTTGTGGCACCGCAGAAAAAAAGTCCGCAGTGCAAGACGCCGCGACGGCTGAGACTGGCCCAGCCGCTGACGTTGCCAGTGCGGCAGACACGCCCGCTGCGGATGGCGCCACCGCCAGCAGCGACGGCCAGGCCGATGCGGCGCCTGATCCGTTCGGGCCGGCTGCTTGTGACCCGTTGCAGCCCCTGACCTGTGCGATGCCGTTTCCGTCCAGCTACTACTTGCAGCCCGACGCCAAGACCAAGACCGGGCAGCGGCTGGTGTTTCCGCCGGGTGCGTTGCCGTCGTCCACCATGGGCGTGCCAGTCGATCCAGTGCCTTGGCAGCGCCTGGACGGCTTTTCGGTGGCGCCGACGCTGCTCGTGCAGGTTGCCAACCTCGACATCAGTGCGATGGCGCACCAAAAGACCATCGACAAGTCGGTCGACAAGACCTCGCAGACCGTGTGGCTTGAGCTCGACGGTGCGGGCAAGGTGGTGCGCCACATTCCGCACTGGGTCGAACTGGACCAACGGCCCAACGCCGAGGGCGGCAAGATCGACCCGGCGACTCAGGTGCTTTTCATCCGCCCTGGAGTCATCTTGAACTACGCCACCCGCTACGCCTTCGGGCTGCGCAAGCTCAAGGACGCCAAGGGCCAACCCATCGCCAGGTCGCCTGCATTTGAGGCGCTGGCGACCGGCAAGACCGCCGGCACTTCGCTGGCCGCGCGTCAGGTCCGTTTCGACCAGATCTTTGCGGCCATGCAAGCCGAAGGTGTCGCCAAAGAAGACCTGACGCTGGCTTGGGATTTCTCGACCTATTCGGACCACGCGATCCATGGCACGGCGCTGCAGATGCGCGACAAGGCGCTGGCGGCGATTGGACCCACGGGCGCCGAGTTCACCTTCAAGAGTTTTGCCGCCAAAAAGGACGGCGGTACCGACGACCCGCACATCGCGCACACCTTGCGCGGCACGTTCAAAGCCCCCAACTTCATGAAAGAAACCGTCATCGTCGGCACCGAAGGCAGCAAAGACGCCGTCAAATGCTATCGCTGGAACCTGGACGCCGACGGCAACCTGCAGCAGAACGGCTGGCGGCAGGCCGAAGTCTGGATCCGAGTGCCCAAATCGGCGATGGACGGAAAGCCGCACGATTACTTGCACTACGGCCATGGCTTGAACGGCAGCGGCAACGAAACCTACGCGGGCTGGGCCGGCCCCAACGCCAACACCCGCAATTTCATCTACATCGCCAACAGCATGATTGGCATGAGCAACGAGGACAGCACCATCATTGTCCAAATCCTGCTCGACATGAGCCGCTTTCCCTGCCTACCCGAACGCGTGACCGCCGGCCTGGTCGAGCACCTCGTGCTGGCGCGGACGATGAAGCTCAACGGCGCGGCGGCGATCAGCAACGCGCTGTCCAACCACCTTGGCAAGAAAGTGACCATCGCCGACACCGGCAAGGTGTTCTGGTCGGGCAACTCGCAAGGGGGCATCTACGGCCAGACCGTCACCGCGCTGTCACAGGACATTACCCGCGCCCATGTCGGCCAGCCCGGCGTCGCCTACCACATGCTGCTCGAGCGCTCGATCGACTTCGACGACTTTGCGGCGGTGTTAAGCGGCATCTATCCAAACCGCAACGAGTACGCGCTTTTGCTCTCGGTGGTGCAGATGCTGTGGGACCACGTCGACCCGGTCACGTTCGTGCGCCACTTGGAGGTCGAGCCGTTTGCCAACACGCCCAAGCACCAGGCGCTGGCGGTGGTGCACCCGGGCGACTTCCAGGTCGACGCGGTGACCATGGAGATCGCCGCGCGGTCCGGGTACTTCAAGATCCTGCCGTTTTACGGCAAACCGGTGCCGCTGGTGCCCGAGTCGCCCTACCCGGTGGTGGGATCGGGCATCCTATCCTACGATTTTGGCAACTCCTGGTTCATCCAAGGCAATTTGCCGCCGGGCCCCGAAGATGGCTTGGAGTGCGGCGATCCGGCGTTGCCCCACGCCGACGGGCCGTGCCTGGGCAAAGCGTTGTGCGACCCCAAGGGCACTTTCAAGCCGTGCAAGCTGGAGGACCCGCACGACCGCGCGCATGGCCTCAAGAGCCACAACGACCAGATGCGGCACTTCTTTGATACCGGTGAAATCAAGGACTTTTGCGGCGGCGATGGCTGCAAGCCCGAATAGGGAACTGTCCCAGAACAAGTCATGCTCGGACCCATTCCAGTTGCCAGCTGGGCCGGTCGCAAGCGTGCGTCTTTGCAGGCCAACTCGCCGCTCCGCTCCGCGCTCGTATCGATTGTCTTGTTCTCCTCCACGCCCAAGGCGCGGCCCGTGGGCGGTTCACGGCGCGCTGAACAGAACCACGGCACGACCGATGTAGATTGCACCGACCGCTGTGATGATCCACCGCGTCCACTGCGCAAAATCGCGGTCGGTCATCCGCGCCAGCACCTGCCCGCCCAGCCACGAGCCCAGCACGGAAAGGCCCAGCGCGGCAACCAGCCAGCCCAGACCGGGCGCATCGCCAGGCACCGCGACCGCCGCACCGGCATAGAACGCGACCTTGACCGCGTGCGCCAGCACCTGCGTCGCCGCCTTGGTTGCGACCACCGCATGGCGGCCCAGGGGCGCGCGCACAAAGAACAGGTCGAGCAGCGGCCCGGCCACGCCCGCGACCACGTGCAGGCCGGTGACGCTCGCTCCGCACGCCAGCGCGGCGCCGCCGCGGGTCCCGTCCAGTTGCAACCGGCCCTGCGGTAGCCAGGCCAGCGCCGGCAGCAGACCCAACCCCAGGTAAACCAAAGCCTTGTCGGGTGCGATGGCGATTTGCCGAAAAGCCAGGGCTGCGGCGATCGAGCCGACCGCATACCAGCCCAGCGCACCCCGGTGTACGTGGGCCCGATGCAGAACCGCGCGGCTGCCGTTGGCGGTCAACTGCAAAATGCCGTGCGCCACCATGGCATGGGGCACCGGCAGCGCAACCAGCAGCGCCCCCATCAGCAACAGCCCGCCGGCCATGCCAAACACGCCCGACAGCGTCGAGGTGGCCAGCACCGCAAACAGCAGCAGTAGCTCGGTCAGCGCGGCGTCCTGGGTTGGGGAGACAGCTTGGACTACTTGGACAGCCCGCCGTTGGCGAGGTTGAACCCGAACTCGACAAAGAACCGTGCCGTCGGCCCGTAGCCGATTTCGTCGGTGTTGGCGATGTCGACGGTGGATCGGTCGGAGGCAACCAACCCCTCGTACCCAAATGCCAAAAAGCCGGTCTTGGGCGCAACAGCGAGCTTGATGCACAAGGTCGTATAGCCAAAATCGCCCGCTTCCGTGGTGACTTTGGCGTTGTATCGCTGCAAATACGCCTGCATGCCAGCCAGGCGCGGAAACGCCAGACCAAAGCTGAACGCCACCCCATTGGGCGTCTGCTTGGGGTCGGTCGTGCTGGCGAAACCGGTGAACTGAAAGTAGCGGACGCCGGCCAATAGCGACACCCACGCTCGGGTGCGTTGAGGGCCGATCCCCAAATGCCCGGTCGCGCCCAGCCCCCACGCAAGGTCGACGCGCCCTGCCCCATCTGGCGCCGACTGCTGCAAGTTGGCACCACCGTCAGCCGACAGCACCACCCCGCCGATGGCGCCTACGCCTTCGGGTTCCGATTCGGGCGCAGGCGCCGGCCCGCCGGAAACGACTGGCCGCCCCGATACCGGAATCGGCGCGGCCGGCGGTGGCGTCAACACCTTGCCGGCACCTGGCACGGTCGCGGTCGGCGGCGTCAGCGTGCCCGCCCCTGGCCGGACGGGCGCGGAACCGGACGAAGTGCCTGCACCCGGCGGCAGGGTCTGAGGCGCGCGGGCGCGTTCCTCGGCCGCTTTGGCGCGCGCCTCTGCGTTTTGGGCGCGCAACTCGGCTTCGCGGGCCTTGGCTTCGGCTTCGGTCGCACGGGCGCGTTGTTCGGCCTCGACCTTGGCCGCGGCCTCCTGGCGGGCGCGCGCCTCTGCCTCGCGGGCCTTGGCCTCCGCCTCGCGG
>CAXRHS010000236.1:0-5688 GCA_964230235.1 Myxococcota bacterium | reverse complement strand
CCATGCCGCCCGCAGCCAACCCCACACCAGACCTCGACGCCGCATGGTTCGCGGCGACCCTGGACAGCGGTGCCTTCGACGCCGGCCAGACCCTGCGGCCGCCCGACGAGCGCCCTTTTGATCCGGTGACCGCGCCCACGCTCGGCGTAGACCACGACGCCGCGACCGTGCCGCCGGCCGCCCCGCGCAGGCAAGACCTGTCCGATCTGCCGCGCCTGACCTGGAGCGAAGTCGGCGTCGGCAGCGAACAACCGGCGGAGATTCCGAATTCGGCGGCGGACCTGACGGTCGTGCGGTTGCTTGGCGAAGGGGGGATGGGCCGCGTCCACCTGGCGCACCAAAGGTCCCTGCAACGCGACGTGGCGCTCAAGACCGTCAAACCCGAGGCGGATCGCCCCGCGACGCGCGCCGGCCTGTGGCGCGAAGCGCTGGTGATGGCCCGACTCGACCACCCCAACGTGGTGCCCGTTCACGTGCTCGGGGTCGACAAGGCCGGCCGGCCGGCGCTGGTGATGAAACGCATCGACGGTGTGTCGTGGCAGCACCTGCTGGACCACCCGGACCATCCGCAACTGCAGCGGTTGGGCGGGCGCGACGCCCTGGATTGTCACCTCGAAATTCTGGCGCGGGTCGCCGACGCCGTCGAATTCGCCCATGCGCACGGCGTGCTGCACCGCGACATCAAGCCCGACAACGTGCTGGTGGGCAGTTTTGGCGAGGTGTACCTGGGCGATTGGGGAGTGGCCTTGGAATTGCCGGCGGTCGAAGGCCCGCTTGCGGTTGTCGGTACGCCGGCGTGGCTGGCGCCGGAGATGCTGGATGCCGACGCGAGCCGGCTGGGGCCGACGACCGACGTCTTTTTGCTCGGTGCGACGCTGCACTTGCTGCTGACCGGCAAGCCGCGTCACGCAGGGCGGACCCTGCGCGAGGTGCTGCAGGCCGCGCGTCATCCCAGCCCGGTGGTGTACGCGCCCGATGTGCCGCGGGCCCTGGCCGACCTGGCCAACCGGGCCTGCGCGGCTGATCCGGCGCAGCGGCCGGCGAGCGCAGCGCTTTTTCGGCAGAGCCTGCGCGATTGGCAGCGCAACCAAGGCCTTGAAGTTATCGCAATCGCGGCCCAAGCCCAATTGGCCGAACTGGACGTGGTGCTCGCGCGCGGGCCCGGGAACGACCGCGAGGGCTTTATCCGCACGGTGCACCGCCTGGCCACTGAAGCCCGGTTCGGGTTCGTGCAAGTTTGCCGCGCAGATCCGGATCACGCCGGCGCCCAGCGCGGGTTGCGCGACTGCTTGGAGCGCCTCATCGCCTTCGAAGTGGCCGCCGGGCATACCGCGGCAGCGCGTGCGCTGTACAAAGAGCTAGGCCGCGAGGTTGCCCAGCTCGACCAGGCAATTGCACAACTGGAGCAGCGCGACGCGGTGGAGGTACAGGCCCGCGAGCGTCTGGCTGCTTTGGAACGCGACCTGGACCCGAACGCGGGATGGGGCGTGCGCGTGGTGGCGCTTTTGGTGGTCGCCGCGATGTCGATGGCCATCTTGTGGTACGCGACGCGTCCCGGCGCGCACAACACCATCGGACAGTTCAGTCTTTTTGGCGTAGTCACCACCTTGGCGCTGGGCGTACTGGCTTGGGTGCTGCGCCACCACGTCAAGACGCGCGACAACCGGCTTTTGCTGTTCGGTGCGCCGCTGGTGGCGGCGCTCATCGCACTGCATCGCGGGATTCTGTGGTGGACCGGGCAGCAAGATGTGGCCAGGGCCCTGGCGACCGACGCGGCCGTATTGGGGGCGTTTGGCATTGCACAGCCGCAAATGGGCTGGCCGGCATGGATTGGCGGCGCGCACGCGATGCTGACGGCCTACGCGATTCTGGTGTGGCCAGAGCACGCATTGTGGCTGTTTGTCAGCGTAACGGTGGTCTACCCGGTGCTTTTCGTCGCCCGCGGTTTGCCGGGGTGGTGGCGGCGCAACTGACCGCGGCAACTACGGCTTGCTGATGAAGTCCACGCAGCACAGCACGCCGCCCTGCACCAGCGGGTCGCTCTTGACCACCAGATTGGCCTCGTTGGTCGGCGCGTTCTTGCCGCAATCCCAGGTGTTCTTCTGCCCTGGGAACTTGCCCAGGTGCGAACACCAGTCGCCGCAGTTCAGGTCGTTGCGCAGCCCTTTGCACAGGTCGTGGCTGGCGCGATTGAGCGGATCGCACGACGGATAGGTCTTGAAGTCGATGCCGCAGCCCAGGTCGCCGCAGCCAAACAGGTCGTTGCTGGTGCCCGGGTCGCCGAATTTGGTGCTGTCTTGCGAGCAGTTGAAGGCGCCGGTGCTCGAGGTGCGCGCCAGGAAGAACGCCGGGCTCATCCCGCCACCATCCAGGATGCCGCCGCAGCCCTCAGGGTTGCGTTCTTTCAAGTCCTTGGCGCCATAGCAGACGTGCCAGCCTTCGGCGCACAGGTCTTCGACGTTGCAGCCCTTGCCAGGGGCGTTGACCCCCGTGTTGCCAGCTTTGCGGCCACAGGCCGGGTTGCCTTTGTGGATGCCGGCGATATCCCAGGCACCCGCGCACGCAGCGACCAGCGGGTACTTCTTCTTGTCCAAGAAGCCCTCGCGGGTGTTGTCGGCGCAGCCCGGTGGGATTTCGACGCTGACCTCGGCCGCGACCTCTACCAGGGCGGCGTCCACGGCGACGTCCACCAGCGCGTCGGCGGCGACTTCAGCGCTCGCGTCTGAGCCTGCGTCTGGGACCGCATCCGCCGCTGCGTCGGCGACCTCGCTGGCCGGGTCCGCCGCCGCGTCCGATACGGTGTCGACAATTGCCTCAGGTCCAGAATCTGCGGCAACTTCGGCGACCGCATCCGCAGCCACGTCCAGGTCCGCGCCGCTGTCCAGCGCAGCTAGCCCGTCACCGGCAGCGTCGGCCTCACCCGCGATGTCAGCGGTTGCCTCCGTTTCGGCCGTGTCTGCCCCCCTGTTCGCGTCCGCGGTGGCATCCAGGTCGGCTGCGGCGTCCCCGTCCGTGTTGGCGCCTGCGTCGCCGCTGCCGTCAGCGGGCTTGGCGTCGGCTGCGGCCGTTTCTTGCGCGCTGCCGTCCAGTGTCACGCCAGCATCCGCTGTGGCATCGCCGGCCGGCGCAGTTGCGGTAGGCGGGTCGCTGCACGCCACCAGCAGGGCGAAGGGGACGGCGAGGGCGCGCAAGACATGCATGGCAAACTCCGCGGCGCCAGGGCCAGTCGGCGCCTGCTGCATCCTGCGGTGCTCGCCCGGCGGGGTCAAATTGCGCCCCCCCCTTTGTTCAAGTGTATGGCCTGGTTGTTCTTTTCAGGTCGATTGCGATCGCGCCGGTGCTGCCAAACCGCAGGCCGCGCGCCGGGGCCCTGGTCGCTCGGGCGCCGGCAGTTCGACGACACCGGCCGCTGCATTTGGCTGCCAGCACGGTGGGGGGGCTCGTTCAACTTCCCAACAAGCTAGGGGAAAATGCCGTGGAACACCCGGACGGCCGGCCCGCGCATGGTGGCCGCGCCGTCGGCATCGACGGTGATGTGCAGCCAACCGCCGGGCAGCCGAATGGGGATGGCCTGTTTCGCTGGCACCAGGCCCAGGCGCACACCCGCCAGCACGGTCGCCGTGGCGCCGGTCCCGCAGGCTTGGGTCCAGCCGCAACCGCGCTCAAAAACCTCGACGTGCACCACCGGTCCGGTAGGCGTCTGCAGGACGCGGGCAAACTCCGCGTTGACCCCGGCCGGAAAGCGGGGATCGGTCGACAGCAGCGGCCCGAGCCGCCGAACCTCGGCGTCGGACAGGGCATCGAACGTCACCGCATGGGGATTGCCGGTGGCCAGCGCCGACAGCGCAAGTACCACGCCGCCGGCCTCAAAGGGTGTCGCCACCAGCGGCGCGTCGGCCCGAACCGGCACCTGTGCTGGCTCCCAGGTCGCATGGCCCATTGCCACTGTGACCTCGGCCACCTCTCCAGCGGCGTCGCGGTGCAGCGCGCAGTCGAGCAACCCGGCCCCCGTCCACACTTGCACGTGGTCGGCTCGGCCCGGGTCGGCGTCGCCCAGCCACTTGGCGAAGCAGCGCAGGCCGTTGCCGCACATCTCGGGCACACTGCCATCGGCGTTGTGCACGGTCATGCGCGACCGGCCGTCGGGGTGCAGCGTGCGGACCAGGATGCCGTCGGCACCAATGCCGGTGTGGCGGTCGCACAGCGCGCGCACGCGGTCGGGGTCGAGGTCGGGCAGCACGGCGCTGTCCACGACGATGAAGTCGTTGCCAAGGCCATGCAGCTTGACGAAAGGGATGGGCATCACAGCTTGCCGGCACGGTCAGAAACGCCAGGCGCCGCCAAACCTAGCACACGCGCCGCTGCGGGTGTACCTTGCGGTCCGCGAGGTGCCCATGCGTTGCAGCCGGACCCATAGCCTGACCCTCTGCCTGACCCCGAGCCTGACCCCGTGCCTGACCCTGTGCCTGACCCTGTCGCTGACCCTGCTGTCGTCCTGCGGCACCGATCCGCCGGCGGCGTCTGTGCCCGATGCAGCCGCAAGCGCCGACGCATTCGCAGATGGCAAAGCCGCCGCAGACACGACTTCTGACGCCGCAACCGCCGCCGACGCCAGCGGCGACGCCACGCCGAGTTCGTGGTCGCTGCCGCCCAAGAAGCCCGACGGCGCGCTGACCGTGATGACCTACAACGTCATGTGCTCGTTTTGCGTCAACAAAGCCCACCAGGACTGGGAGCACAAGTGGAGCGCCCGGCTGCCCTGGCTGCACGACGTTTTCAAGCGCTTCGACCCGGACTTGATGGGGTTGCAGGAAATGCAGGCGCAGTTTCCGACCGAAAACAACGTGCCCGAGGTCGACCAACTGGTCGGGCCGGAAAAACTCTACGACTACTACCACTTTCGTTTCAAACCGGGAGACGAGGTCGAAAACGACTACCCGGACGCTGCGGTGCTGTGGAAGAAGGCGCGCTTCGACAAGCTCGATCAGGGGGTCATCTGGCTCAGCCCCACGCCTGAAAAGCCGTATTCATTCGGCTACGTACTGTCCCAGTTTCCGCGGGTCATGGTGTGGGTCAAGCTGCGCGACAAGCAACGCAACCGCGACCTGTGGTTCGCAAGCACCCATTTTGACAACAACTCGCCGAGCCAGGAGAAGTCGGCGCCGCTGGTGCTGGATACGCTCGGGCCGCTCGCCAAGTCTGCGCCCTTGATCCTGACCGGCGACTACAACAGCAAGCCGGTCAGCAAGGCCTTTGGCATCCTGGCCGCCGGCAAACCGGGGGTGTCGCCGCCGTGGCAAGACACGTTCAACCTCGCCAAATCGTGGAGTATCGTCCACAACCAGCCCGCCATGCCGAGCTATCCAACCCAGGATCGCATCGACCACATTTTCGTGGCCTCGGACACCGTCAAGTTCCAAATTCAGTGGTGGGGTATCGACTTGTGGCTCTACGGTCCCAAGCAGCAGGCGCCCAGCGACCACGATGGGGCGATCGTGGCGTACATCGACTGGTAGCCGCGGTTGGGGCCTGTAAAATAATAACTCAGTCGACCTCGACAGGAGGCGGAGCGGCGAGTCGACTTGCAAAGTCGCGAGCTTGCGACCCGCTGAGCAAGCAATGGGCCCACGTAGAAAATCGATTAGATTTTTTACGGGCCCTTACGCGCGCCGCACCACCGCCCGCAAG
>CAXRHS010000235.1:0-3909 GCA_964230235.1 Myxococcota bacterium | reverse complement strand
CTTGCAATAGCAGGTGTTGGTACCCGCGTGGCACAGGCCCTTTTCGCAGTAGTCGCCGGCGGTGCATTTGTCCCCGTCGTCGCACGGCGAACTCTCGCCGACCGTGACCAGCGTGCAAATGCCGGTCGCCGCGAGGCAGGTATTCTTCTGGCACGGTCCATCGTTGTCCTTGGGGCATACCACCACCGTCGCCGGGTTCAGCTTGCAGGTGTAGGGCGGTCCGCCAGCCTTGTCGCAGTACAGCGTTCCGTTGCACAGGTCGCCATCTGCGAACTTGGCGCAGTCGGCGTTGGCCTGGCACTGGCCGATGTTGGCGCCCGGCTGGCATTTGCCGGCCTCGCAGCCGTCGCCGGCGGTGCACGGATTGCCGTCGTCGCAGGCGGTCGAGGCGGCCACCGGCAAATTGATGCAGCCGGCCAACGGATTGCACTTGTCGCCCGTGCACGGGTTCTCGTCGTTGCAATCGAGCGTACCTGGCCCGGCGCAACTGGCATTGGCGCACAGATCGCCGGTGGTGCAGGCATTGCCGTCGTCGCAGGCGCTGCCATCGGCCGTGGGCGTGTAGGCGCACGCCCCCTTGGCGGTGCAAGCGGCGACGTGACAAGCCGGAGCAGCTGGGCAATCGGTGACAGTGGCGCATTGGGGGACGACCGGCACGTCGCCCGGCGCCGCGTCTGGGCCGGATCCGTCGGCGGCCGTCCCATCTGGGTCGCCACCGGCATCTGGCGCGGTCTCGGCGGCGGCATCGGTCGGCAGCGCGGCATCGCCCGGCGCGACGCCGTCGGTTGCTTGCGCGTCCGCGCTGGCGCTGGCGTCTGCCGCCGTGGCCGGAGCGGCGCCGGCGCCCTCTGGAGAATCGCAGCCGAGCAGCACCGACAACAACGCTGCCAAAAGTGGGGTCAGCAAAGCGCGCATGGCCGGCTGGCGTCGCCAAAGGGGCGGGCGGGTAGCCTACCACGGCAGCAGGGGCCGGGCGAAGTGGGCTTTGCGGAACTACTCCCCGCCCACCGGTTGCGCAGACCACGACCGGTATCACTCCGTCAGCATGCTGTCGTCGGTCAGCAGCGGCGTTGGCCCCAGTCGGGCGGGGTCTGTCCATAGGTTTTGAAGCGTTGCAGAACGTTTGTGGTCTGCGCGCCGCCGAAAGGTGCCGCGGTGGACCAATCCGCCCAACGCCATGTTGCAATCTTGTCACCCGCTGCGTCTTGCATTTGCCCGGTCGCCGGTACATCGTCCGCGCCCCGCGGCGGCCGTCGCCGCGTCTGCGAGGTCACCGTGGGTGAGTCCGCCTACCTGCGCCTGGCCCAGGCCACCGGCGAACTGGAACACCACTACGGCTCGCACGTCCACCTCATCGCCGACCCTTTGGCGTTGACGCGGCTGGCTCGCCTGTGTCATCCGTCGTGCGTCCAGCCCGAAATCAACCGTGTCGTCAGCCAGTTGTACCGCAGCCTGGTGCGCGAACTGGTCAACCGCGAGTTTCCGCGTCGCATCGTGCGCAGCGAGACGCGCATGCGGGCCTTTACCGAGCACGGCTACTACGAGGGCCAGATCATCGACCCGGCGACCGAGGTCACCAGCGTCGACATTGCCCGCGCCGGCATCCTGCCGTCGATGGTGTGCTTTGAGGCGCTGTGCGAGGTGCTCGACCCGACCAAGGTGCGCCAGGACCACATCTTGATGAACCGCACCACCAACGACCAGAGCCAGGTCACCGGGGCTGGCATCCACGGCCGCAAGATTGCCGGGCCAGTCAAGGACCGCTACCTGCTGTTTCCCGATCCGATGGGGGCGACCGGCGGGTCGCTGACCGAGGCCATTCGCTTCTACCTGCACGAACTCGACGGCCCGCCGCGCCACATCTTTGCGATGAACCTGGTGGTCACTCCCGAGTTCATCCGCCGCATGACCGACGAGTTTCCGGGTCAGGTCAGTATCTATGCCCATCGGCTGGACCGCGGCTTGTCGCCGCCCGACGTGCTCGCCGATGTACCCGGCGCCCAGTGGGACCGCGAGAAGGGTCTCAACGATCACCAGTACATCGTGCCCGGCGCCGGCGGCATGGGCGAAATCATGAACAACGCTCTGTCCTAAGGACCCGTGCAAAAACAAGTCGATCGACATACGCGCGGAGCGGAGCGGCGAGTCGACTTGCAAAGTCGCGAGCTTGCGACCCACTGAGCAAGCAATGGGCCCACGTAGAAAATCGAGTAGATTTTCTACGAGCCCTAAGGAAGGAACGCCCGCCATGTCGACCCCCACCGAATCCATCGATGCCTACCTCGACGCCGGGCAGATCGCTGCGCGCATTGCCGAATTGGGCCAGACCATCACCGAAGCCGGAACCGGCGCGACGCCGCTGGTCGTCGTGTGCGTGCTCAAGGGGTCGTTCATGTTCTTTGCCGACCTGGTGCGGCACATCGACCTGCCGACCAACCTCGTGTTTCTAGGCGTGTCGTCGTATGGCGGCAACACCGAGAGTTCGGGTGCGGTCCGGTTGACCCACGACTTGACCTTGGACATTCGCGACCGCGACGTGCTGATTGTCGAGGACATCGTCGATACCGGGCTGACGATGTCGTACCTGCTCGACATCTTGCGCGCGCGCGGGCCGCGGTCGCTGCGGGTGTGCACCTTGCTGCACAAGCCGGCGCGCAAGCGGGTCGATGTACCGTTGGACCATGTGGGTTTTACCATCGACGACGTGTTCGTGGTGGGCTATGGCCTGGACTACGACGAGCGCTACCGCAATGTGCCCTACATTGGCGTGTTGCGGTTCGGGTAGCCGGATCCCCCCCTTTGTTCAGATCCATGATCTTCAAGCCGGTTTTGGGTAGCGCGTGAAGCTGCGCTTTCTCGGCCACGCGGCGTTCGACCTGACCCTGGGCGGTGTCCGGCTGTGCCTGGACCCGCACAAGCCGGGCGCGCTCAGCGGGCGTTTTGCGTTGCCAGCCATCCAAGGCCCGTTCGACGCCTTGGTGCATACCCATAGCCACGAGGACCACTGCGCGTGGACGCCGGCCCTTGGCACCCAGACCGTGTTGGACCGGCCGCAAGCCTTTGGCGCCGTCGCGGTGGACACCCGACCGGCCTTTCATGATGCGGTTGGTGGCGGCCGGATGGGCCTGGTGCGCATGGTTTCACTGCGCGGCGACGGCCTTCGCGTGGTGCATTGCGGCGACCTGGGCGCTTGGGACGACGCCGATCTGGCGTGGTTGCGCGGAGCCGACGTGCTGTTGGTACCGGCAGGTGGCACCTATACCTTGGATGGCGCGCAGGCGGCGGAGTTGGCGGCGGCGGTCGGCGCGCGCTTGACGGTTCCCATGCACTGCGCCGACCCGCGGGTCGACTTGCCGCTTGCGCCTGTTGCGGCCTTCGCGGCAGCGTGGCAGGGAGCGCTGTGGTCGGGCGACACCCTGCGGTCGGGTGATCTCGCAACGATTTCAGGCCAGACCGCGTGGATTCCGCCGCAGCCTTAGGGCCCGTGAAAAATCTCTTCGATTTTCCACGTTGGCCCGCTGCTTGCCACGTGGGTCGCAAGCTCGCGACTTTGCAAGTCGACTCGCCGCTCCGCTCCGCGCTTCTGCCGATCGACTTGTTTTTACACGGGTCCTTAGTTGCCACGCGGCCAGCCCTGGGCTAGACTGCCCGCCCCGCGAGCCAAACCCCCGCGGCCGGAAAGCACCACACCATGCGCAATCTCGTTGTTTGCGGCCGTACATTGGCTGCCCTCGTCTTCGTTGCTAGCGCGGCTTGCAGCAACAGCGGCGGCACGGCTGCCAATGCCGGCGGCGCTGGCGGCAAAGATACGACCACCACTTCGGATGCGGGCGGTGGCACCGATACCGGTGCCGGGACCGATACCACCACGGCGACTACCGACACTGCTGCGGGGGAGACGGCCGTGGT
>CAXRHS010000234.1:0-5087 GCA_964230235.1 Myxococcota bacterium | reverse complement strand
GTTCCGCGATCGCCGCCGGCGAGCGGAGAGGAGCATTGCAGATGAAGCGAGTTTGGACGGCCGCAGCGCACGCGGCGATGGTGGTAGCGGCCCTTGCCTTTGCGGCGTGCGCGAGCAGTGGCGGCACGACCGGTGGCGGCGGCGGCGGATCCAGCACCGACACCGCGGCCAGCAGCGATGCCGCTGCCGACGGCACGGCGGCCAAGGCGGACGGCGCGACAACCGACACCGCCGCGGCCACAGGGGATGGCAGCGCGACCACGGAGCTGCCCAAGACCGACATCGCCGGGCCCGACGCGACCAAGGACACCGCGGTCGCTGCGGCCAAGTGCAGCCCCAACGACCAGATGTGCATGAGCGGGTGCGCGCAGTCGGCGTGTTCCAAAGAGAGCGGAGCGTGCCTCAAGGACCCCAAGTGCACCAAGATCGGTTCGTGCCTGCAAGCGTGCGAGAAGGCCGAGTTGCCGAGCGACCCGACCGCGACTGCGTGCGGCAAGAAGTGCCTGGACGAGGCCGGCGAGGCAGCCTCCAAGGCTTTCTACGCTGGCCAGGTGTGCCTGGGCGAAAAGTGCATCACCTGCAAGAAGGGCGACCAGAACTGCAACGCCATTTGCGCCAGCCAGCTGTGCATCGAGCAGTTGACCGCGTGCCAGGCCGACACCAGCTGCACCTTGATCCTGGACTGCTTTACCAAGAACAAGTGCCAGGATCAGGCCTGCGCGCAGGGCTGCATTAGCAAATACCCGACCGGCCAGGCAGCTCTAATGGGCTTCTTGCAGTGCGGCCAAGGCAGCCTCACCGCCTGCGACGAATAGCCGCTCTGCGCGGATAGAACCCGCGGCGGGGACCACTGGCAAGACGCCGGCGGTCCCCGCTGTGTTTTTTGGCCGCGTTGGCGCGGCGACTGACGGTATGGGCCCGTAAAAAATCTACTCGATTTTCTACGTTGGCCCACAGCTTGCTTGGTGGGTCGCAAGCTCTCGACTTTGCAAGTCGACTCGCCGCTCCGCTCCGCGCACGTGTCGATTGACTT
Organism: Myxococcota bacterium; assembly: GCA_964230235.1. Classification (GTDB taxonomy): domain Bacteria; phylum Myxococcota_A; class UBA9042; order UBA9042; family UBA9042; genus SXRM01. Next base: position 4,054 of record CAXRHS010000234.1, on the reverse strand, counting down.
GTTCTTTTACAGACCCTATGGGTCGGCCGGCCGCTTGTACAAGGAGCGCGGGCACTGCGCGAACGCAGGCGGCAATACCTTTGTGATGACGAAAAGCGGCCTGCACGGAGCACCAACCGCAAGGTCGGGCACATGCCACCGACTCAGGTAGCCAAGGGCGCAGTTTCGAAGGCGAGTCGGTCGGTTGGCGAACCCTACCGGCCCGCGGCCAACCGCTCTGCCACCCACCGCGCCAATTCCAACGGAGACAGCGCGGCCACCGGCATGCCGGTCGCCGCCACCTGCGCCGCCAACGCCTGATGGACGTGCGGGGCGCCGCGGTCATCGAGGGCGGCAATTCCCAAGCAACGAACGCCGGACTCAACCAGCGCGCGCGCCTCGGCCAGCAGCTTGCCGGCCGGCCCGCCTTCTTCAAAGTCGCTGACACACAACAAAAGCGACTGCCGCGGTGAAGCGATGCGTTCACGGGCGTAGCGCAGCGCCTTTGCGATATGGGTGCCGCCGCCGATTTCGATGTCGAGCAGCAATGCCAGCGGGTCGGCCGCCGATTCGCTCAGATCGATGACGCGGGTGCTGAACACGGCGAAATGCAGGGACAACGCCGGCAAGCCGCTCAAAATCGCGGCCATCATCGCGCTGTACACGACCGACGGCGACATCGACCCAGAAACATCCACCAACCACCAAACGTGCCAGTCCAGCGACTTGCGGGCGCGCGCCACGAAATGCAGGTCCTGGGCCCACAACTGGACCGCGCCATCGCCACCGCGCCGAGCGTGCTTGAGGTTGGCGGCAAGGGTGCGCGGCAAGTTCAGCCGCGGCCCGCGGCGCCGGGTCGGGCGGGCGACAGCCAGGCCGGACCATGCCGGTTGCAAGCGCTGTGCCAGAGCTTCCGCGAGCTTGCGCACCAGACTCGCCACCAGCGGGCGCAAACGCTCGACCTGGGCCTCGGGCATGCCACCCTGCAAAGCGAGCAGATCGCTGAGCAGTTCGACAGACGGCGGCACCGTGTCCGGGTCGAGGTCCAATGCGTCGAGGCGCCCGAGCTGCACGGCGGTAGGCAACAGCTCCAGGCGGGCGGTGCTGCCGAAAATCGCTTCGATTTCTTCGGCCCAGTCGCTGGGGTCGCTGTCGCGGACGCGCAGCTCTGGTTGGCCGTCGCCGCCACCCAAGCCGAGCCCGCCGGGGCCGTCGAGCGACTGCGACCCCTCGCCGTTGCCGCGGCCGTACAGGTCCTCCAGCGAACGCGCTGCCCGCCCGCAGTCCCCGCTCACGGACTCGGGTTCGCGGCCGAGCAGAACGCGCCAGCGATCCAACGCGCGCAGGTCGCAGCCGAATTCCCCGTTGCGCTGGGGTTGCGATGCAACGGTCGCGACCGGCAGCAAACCTGCGTCCACCAATGCCTGCAGGCCTGTTGCGTCGGCCGACCGCCACAGAGCCAGCGTGGCCGCGTCAACCGCCAACGCACCGTCCAGGTCGGTGGTCGCGCCGAGCTGTTCGCGCAGGGCGTCGAGCCAGCGCTGGCGCGCCGCCGGGGTCAACACCTCGAACCCATTGCGCAGCGCGGGCACGCGCGGCCAGAAATCGGCATCCGGTTGGGTCGCCACCCGCTGGGCCAGACCGGCCCATGCCAGCGGATTGGCGCACAGCGCCGTCTGGCCCGCCGCAAACAGGCCCGCAATGCGCTGCGCCAGATCGCGCAAGGCATCCACCGCGATGGCGCAATCGAGCCAGGAACCAGTCAACGCTGCCATCTCAGCAATCGACGTAGTACCTGTGGCGGCGCACAGCCAGGTCGCCGCGCCCTGTAGCGTAGGCGAACCATCGGCGGCCAGCGTGCGGAGGTGATGCGCGAGCTGGAGCCGGCCCGGTGCGCTATCGGGACCATTGCGGTAGAGCAACGCGACCAACTCGGCCAGGGCGCGCACGTCGGCCACGTCGTTGGATCCGGCCAGACCAGGCACCTGCGCCAATGCGGCCACCACCAGAGGTTCGCTCGACCAGCCCACAGGCATGGCGAACTGTGGCGCGTGGCGGTCGCCCGCCTCGACAGGCAGCGCCGGTACGTGGCCCTGGCAAATGCGATCCGCCAGCGCCAGAGCGCGCAGCAGAGCGGGCAGCGCAGCGTCTGCAACAAATGGACCAGTCAGGTATCGCAGCCCCGCACGAGTCAGACCGTGCAGCCCAGCCTCGGCCGCTTGCGCCAACCAGGCCAGGGCAAAGGCCGGGTCAAGTTCATCTGCTTCCACCGCATGCCGCCACGAAGCGCGCAGGCTGCCGGCTGCAGCTTGCGGCAGCGACATGCCGGCAGTCGCCGCCAGCATCAACGCGGCCTCGGTGCCGGCCGTCCACTGCAGCTGCCAGACTTCGGTCAGCGTTTCTACGCCGCCTGGGTCCGGCTCACCCTGGCGCTCGGCATACGGCACATGGCACGCGGCCAACCGCTGCACCAGCACGACCCGTCGGCGGTCGAGCGCAGAGCGCAACGGATCCCAGCGAAAGAACTTGGCATCGTCGCCATCGTTGTCGGGCCCGGGCAGCCTGAGCTCGGCCAGTTCGGTCGCCACGGCCGGCAAAAGGCCGCTGCGCGGCGTGCCCGGCGCCAGCTCGCCGCGCACCCGACCGACCAGCACCGCTTGCAGCGACCGCGCCAGTGCACGACCCCGGCCCCACAGTTCACCCTGGCCGAGCGCGGTCTGCACGGCCTCCAACGCCTCGCGTCGACCGGGCCGCGGTAGCCCCCGCAATGCTGCGAGGCCGGTGGCCAGCCGCACGATTTCGGCGGCATCGGCCACGCCGGCGACATGGCGTTGGCCCCGCAAGTGGCGACAAACGTCGACCGCGACCTCCGCCACCAACGCATTCGGGTCGGCGTCGATGGTCAGGGCCTGCCAGGTCCGTTGCTGCCACAGCGGGTCGGCAATGCCCGCCGGGTAGCCGGATCGGGCGTCGAAAAGGTCGCTGCGGTACGGCAAAAGCGACGTCGTCGCCTGGGCGTGCGGCCCGTCAGGCGCGGCCGTCCGCGGCAGCGGGTCGCAGCTGGGGTCGGCCAGCAGCCCGGCGCAGTGGAAAGCACCCACCACGACCGCCACCTTGCGCTCGCCGTGCGCCGCCAATACCTGGCGCATCCATGCTTCTCGCCGCAGGTCGTCCGCGTAGTCCTCGCCGTCGCGCTGGGCCAAATGACGCAACCACAATCCGAAAATCAAGGCCGCGCGCTGCGTTGCCCCCGGATCTGTCGCTTGGGCCCGGCTTTCGACTTCGACATCCCACAGCGACTGGGTGTCGACGGGCGACGGCGCACCCGGGTTCCAATCACCCGTTTCCAGGTCGCTGGCCGATTCCGGTTCAAGCGCCGGATGGCGCGCCAGCAGCGGCAGGTCGCACGGCACGACCGCAATGTTGCGCACCAATGCCCAGCGCACCGCCGCCAACTCCGGCGAGTGATCTGCGAATGGGTGGAACCCGAGCACGCCCTGCCCTGCCGCCGCCGCCGCCAGCGCAACCGGAGCCCGAGTCTGCGCGTGCCCGAGCCAAGGCAGCCACACTTCGTAGTCGGCGGGCAACTCCAAAAGGACAACGTCGGGCCCGAAGCAGTCAAGCAAGGCGGGAAGCGCTACAGCACAAGCCGGCGAATGGTGGCGCACACCCACAAACAGGCGGCGCGAATCGGCCAGCAAGGCCGTCAAGCCGGCCTGCACCTCAGGTGCCCTGCTCATCGTCTGCGCCTATGGACGTGTAAAAGAACAATTCAGTCAACATGAGCGCTGAGCGGAGCGGCGAGTCGACTTGCAAAGGCGCGAGTTTGCGACCCGCTTGGTACGCAACGGGCCGACGTGGAAAATCGAATCGATTTTTCACAGCCCCTACCCGTCCAACCCTGCCCGCGCCGCGTACAGGGTCTGCCAGACCCGGTCGCCCGCGTCGGCGCTGTCGGCCTGCGGGCGCGTCGTCGACAGCGGCTGCTGCGCCGCCACCGCATCCTCAAGCGCCGACGCGACCGCACCGCTGCCCGCGAACCAGTCGGCGCCGACCGTCAGCGCGATCGTCTTCA
>CAXRHS010000233.1:0-2773 GCA_964230235.1 Myxococcota bacterium | reverse complement strand
GGGCACCGGCAAGACGCTGTGCCAGGCCGACGCGACCTACAAGACCACCCAGGGCGGTGACTGCAACGACGGCGACGCCGCGATCAACCCCAGCAAGCCTGAGTTGTGCAACGGTAAAGACGACAACTGCGACAGTCAGGTCGACAACGGCAATGCCTTGGCCATGTGTGGCAGCGCGTTCAACGGTTCGCCGGTGTGTGGCGGGGGCAAGTGTGGCATCGCTTGCAATGCCAAGTGGTTCGACGTCGATGGCCAGTTTGCGACCGGGTGCGAGTGCCCGGCCGACGCCGACTACGGCCTCAAGGGCGGCTCTTGCGCGGCGGCCGAGAGCGTGGGCGTCCTGAGCGACGCTGGCGGCCAGACCACCCAGTCGGGCAACATCATGCCCGGCGAGGCCGGCGACTGGTTCAAGTTCACCGCCCAGGACAACGCGGACGGCGTCGGCGGCTGCGATCAGTTCAACGTACGGATCAAGTTCACCAGCAACCCCGACGGCAAGTTCGTGTTCGATGTGTTCCGTGGCGGGTGCGGCCCGAGCGAGCAACTGTGCGCGGCCGAGACCGATCACACCTGGTACACCAACTACTACGGCAACAAGCCGGTAGGGCCCGGGATTGCTGCCAACAACCCGACCGGCGATACCCAGAAGTCGCCGTCGCCCGAGAAAGGCGGCGAGTGCAAGTGCACCAACAGCCCCGGCGCCCCGGGGATGAACATCTGCAAGGACAACTCGGCCACCTTCTATGTGCGGGTGTATCGCGCGGCGGGTGCGCCCGCCTTGTGTGGCAACTACACGATTTTCTTTGCGAACGGTCCGTAGGCAGCAGCTCGACTGCGCCTGATGAGCGCTATCCGGCGCCCGGCCCTCCTTGCGGCAGCTGCGCGGTGCCATCGACGCCAAGCGCGATTTCGGCTACCTTCGCGGCACGCTCGGGAGGCCGCGATGGACTGGCAGCACGGATCGGAGCTCTTTGATGTCCGTGAGTTGTGCGCAGCGCCGGCCCTGGCGGCCACGCCTGCGCGTGCAGTCTCGGCGGCCCGCCCTTCCGTCAACCCCACGCCGCAACGCGGATCCCCGATCGCCCGCGGCAGGCGCGCGCCGCCCTCCGCCGGCAACGCGATCCAAATCACCGATCGCCATCCGGCCGTGCAACCCGGCGGCGACAAGGCGCCGCGACAGGCCCGCTTTGTCGCGATCGCCGGCAACATTGGCGCTGGTAAATCGACACTGACGGCATTTCTGGCTTCGCGGTTCGGCATCCAGCCGTTCTATGAGCCCAACGACGCCAACCCGTACCTGACTGACTTCTACGGCGACATGCAGCGGTACGCTTTTCACAGCCAGATGTACTTTCTTTCCGCGAAGTTTCGGGCGCACCTGGACCTGGCGCGGCTTTTGGACGCCCATCCGCACCACGTGTACGTGCAGGACCGCACGATCTACGAAGACGCCGAAATTTTCGCGCGGACGCTCCACACCCGCGGCACCTTGAGCGCGCGCGACTACTCGACCTATGACCTGATGTACCGGGCGATTCGCGACACGCTGCCGCGGCCCGACCTGCTGGTGTACTTGCGTTGCAGTGTCAAGGGGTTGCAGCGGCGGATCCGCAAGCGCGGGCGGCCCGAAGAGCAGGCGATGGACCCGCAGTACCTCAAAGACCTGCAAGAGGCCTACGAGCAGTGGATCGCGGCGTACGATCTCGGACCCAAGCTGGTCATCGAAACCGAGAAGCTCGACTACCTGCGCGACATCTTGGACCGGGTGCAATTGGAGAGCGCGCTGACCGAGTTGCTGCGCCGGTCTTGAAGCCTGGATAGTCGAAAGAACCGGCCAGACCCGGCGCTGAACGGGCCGCAAGCACGCGTCCGCCTCGGGCAGCGGCAGCATCGCAACTGGCTGGGCGGGTCGGGGTTCGCGTCCGCTTTCCATCCGGATACCTCGCCAATTCCAGGTCCGCCCCGCCGGGTGCGGATCGCCAAATGGGGTCCAGAAGCACCGGCGGACAACCGCTGCAATTACGAGCAGTTCGTGTTGACCCGGCGGCTGAAGCCGCAGGCTAAGGATACCAAGCCCGGCCTGCGCCGGGCTGAGTTTTCATCTTTGATTGCTTATCCTTGCGTAGGAAAGGCTTTGTACCCGAGGCCGCGGCTTCAGCCGCCGGCAGTATTTGAGGGGTGCGTGTGAGCACCATCCCGCCGGTCGCCCCCATTTTAGGAACCGCACGCCGCCCCGCCGCCCTGCATTGCAGCCCCGGCCGCGTGCCGTACACTACCCGGCCCCGGGGCAGGTTCCGGTTGTGCGCCTACGCCACCATGGCTTTTTCGATCCACCAACGCGACGGACTGCTGCGCAAGCTCGCCAGCACGCCCTTTGACCTGCTCGTCGTCGGCGGCGGCATCACGGGCGCCGGGATTGCACGCGACGCCGCGTTGCGCGGCCTCAAGGTCGCGCTGGTCGAGCGCGGCGATTTCGCAATCGGCACTTCGTCCCGGTCCACCAAGCTTATCCACGGCGGCTTGCGGTACTTGGAGATGGGCGACGTCGGCCTGGTGTTTGAAGCCGTGCGCGAACGGCAGCGGTTGTTGCAGCTTGCACCGCACCTCGCCCGGCCGCAGAGCTTCGTTTTGCCCGTCAACGAAAGCAGCAAGCACGGGGTGTTCCTGCTCGACGTGGGGTTGACGCTCTACGATGCGCTCGCTTCGTTTGCCGGGGTGATGCGGCACCGCGCCCTGCGCAAGAAGCCGCTGCTGCGCATGGAGCCCCTGCTCG
>CAXRHS010000232.1:0-2984 GCA_964230235.1 Myxococcota bacterium | reverse complement strand
GAGGTCGTGCCAGCCAGCGACTCGTCGTTGCCAGCCACCACCCGGGCGTTGTGTTCGACCTTGCCGTCGGCGTGCTGGAAACGCAAGTCCACGCGGTTGAAGGCCAGGCGCAGCGACGGCTCCAGCGGCGGGTCGACGGTGTCCGGTGGCGTGCCCTGTGGCGGCGTCGAAACGGTATCGGCGGCACCAAACGCAAAGATCGTCCAGCCGTTGCGAGGGGTTCCGCCGTCCAGCCGCAACTGATAGTCCCAGTAGCTGAGCGAAACCTGGTCGGTCGCCAGGCTGATCATGGTGCCCGGGTAACCCAACCGACCAGCGACGGTCGCGGTCGCGTCGATCCCTGGCACTGGATGGCGCACAAAAGCGCCGGCTTGCAGCATATTGACGTCAAAATCGACGACCTTTTCGTCCTTGAAGGCCCGCCTGGTGCGACCGTCGACGACGCCAGCGGAGTAGCCGCCGTACAGGACCGGCGCCATCCCAGGGTAGAACTGCACTTCGTCAATGAACTCGGGATGGATGACCGAAGGCCCGGCCAGCAGGTGGTACAGCAGCGGCACCCGGGTGCCGTCGACCATGTACCCGGTGCTTCCGGGGCTGGCGCCGCGCACGACCGGAAACGGCAAAAGCGAGACGATCGACGACACCCCGGGCAGCGCCTGGATGACGCGGAAGGGGTCGCCAAACGTGCCCGGGACCTGGCGAATCTCGGGGCCGCGCAGGGTAATCCGCGAGATCTCCTCGCGCTTTTTCTCGGCAAAAACGAGAATCTCATAGGGATCATAGCGTTCGCGCTCGACGTAGTAGGCAATGGCCAGTTCCTGGCGGCTCTGCAGTTTTTCGCGCTGCATGAACTTGCGGTAGCCGGCGGCGTGGACCGTGACAGTGGCGTCACCGGCCGGTACTGCCAGCTGAAAGCGCCCGCGCAGGTCAGCCTCGCCCGTGTAGCGCTCGCCCGCGACTTCGACGTTGACCGTGGCGCCAGCAACCGGTGCGCGCGTGCCTTTCTCGACCAGCTTGCCGCGCAAGATGGCGTCAATGACCGGGCCGCCCGGCTTGCTGGGCGCCAGCACCAGTTTGGGTTTGGGCAAGAAGGTGTGGCTGAACGTGATTTCGACCGCGACGTTTTTGCCTTTGAAGCTCGCCGGCTTGAACTTGAACTGGCGCGCCGCAGCCACCACGTACTCGTCAAAGGGCGGCTGCGCCGGCGGCAATGGCTCGACCTTCTTTACCGTCCCCGTCGAGTCCACCAGGATTTTGACCTTGACCACCACAGGCGAGGTCTGGTCTGGGGCGTCCACCGGGGTCTCGACCGTCGTCGCCGTCAGCGGTTGCGGTGGCACCAAGACGTGTGCAGCCGGTGCTGGCGCGCTGGTCGGCGCGACACCAGACTCAGCCGCTGCGCCGGTTCCTGTTCCTGTCCCTGTCCCTGTCCCTGTGCCTGTCCCTGTGCCTGCCCCTGTGTCTGCGCCTGCCACTGTGTCTGCGCCTGCCCCTGATCCTGTCCCCGGATCCCCTGCGGGCGCCGCGACGCCGATCGCCGCCCACAGGACCGCAACCGCCACCGCCGCAAGCGCGCCCGCCCGACGCTGCCAGTGTGGCCGCGCGCTCATCGCCACCCGACGTTCAGGCCAGCCACGCCGCCCACGTTGAACCAGTATTGCCGCCGAAAGAACGGCCGCGCGGTGTCGGGATCGACCCGGCCGATGCGCTGCTCGCACGCCAGGTGCTGACCCGCGAATTCGACAAACGCCGTCAGCGCCGACATCGGTCCGAGGATCTGCTGCCAGCCGGCGCGCAATAGCCCGACGATGCCGATACCGGTGCACTGGGGCAGCGGCGTTCGCGCCGACAGGTAGGTGTACGAGTCTGCCAGATTGGTGAAATCGCTCGGGTTCGGGTCGGGGCGCGGGTTGCCGACTTCGACCAACCCGGCAAAGCCAACCCCAAACGCGAACTGCAAATGATCGCCCACATGCAGGGTCGGATCCAGGGTGCCGCTGTAGCGCAGACCCGAAATCCCGCCGACTTCGCTGGCCTGCTGGTACTGAAACGACCCCAGCAGCGTCCAGCGCGCATCGACGCGGGCGCCGACGCGCACGGTCGCCCCCAGGAGCCGACCGGCCGGCGCGCCAAACAGGCCTTCAAGCTGTCCGTAGGCCATGCCAAGTTCGAGCCGAAAGCCGCCGGCCCGCCACGCGACCACGTCGTCCTCGGTCGGCAACGACAGCTTGAACGGCAATCCCTCGTCTTTGTCCGCCGCTTGTGTCGCGTCTTCGGCCAGCGGCGCGGCGGCGTCGGTCGGCGTCCCATCGGCGGCAGCCTGCGCAAACGCTGCCGGCGCGGCGCACAGGGCAGCAACCACGCAGATCCACAGCAGAGTCGACCGCAGGGTCATTTGGCGGCCTTGCGGGGGTCGCCACACGGCCACCACGCCGGCAACTGCGCGGGCAGCGGCCAATCCGGTTCCTTGCAGGTCTTGTCGGCCCGGCACCCCTGCAATTGCAGGTGGGTCAACCCGCGGCACTCGCCGGGCTTGTCGGCGATGACCAGTTCGTTGGGCTCCAGGCACGCCCACGGTAGCGCAAAGTCCGGCGTCACCTCGTCCGAGGGCTCGCGGTAGCGCGTTGGTTCGCCGCGGCAGAACGACTGCCGCACGGTCTCGGTCGCCTGCAAAGCGAGTTCGATCGGCTTGGCCTCAAGCGGGCGCGTCTCGCAGGTGGCCTGTAGCGGCGACCCGGCGACGTTGATCACCGAATAGCCGCCTGGCGGCGCCGCGCAGCCGAGCATCGGGTAGTAGAAGCTCGCACTGCTGAACCCGCCCTCGCGGTAGGCGATGCGGGTGTGCGGCGTCGCCATCGACACGAACGAGGTGGCGTAGAAGTAATCGGCCCGGTTCTTGGGGTCCTTGGGCTGCGGCCCGGTCGTCGCACTGACGTTGCCGCCACCCTGGCCGCCTTGCCCGCCTTGCCCGCCCTGCCCGC
>CAXRHS010000231.1:0-5633 GCA_964230235.1 Myxococcota bacterium | reverse complement strand
CATCTTGCGCGAGCGCGCCGCGCTGGAACAGCAACTGGGTCGCGACCCGACCACCGAAGAAATCGCCACCCGCTGCGAGCAACCGATCGACCAGGTCGAGACCATCTTGCGGATGGTGCGATCGCCGCTGAGCCTGGACGCCCCGGTCGGCGAAGACGATGCGCAGCTTGTCGATTTTGTTGAAGATCATAACGCGCTCAAGGGCATTGACGCCTGCCTGAACAAGGACGTGACCAGCCAGACGCGGCGGGCGCTGACCAAGCTGCACCCGCGCGAAGAGGCCGTGCTCAAGCTGCGCTTTGGCATCGGCACCGACGAGTGCCTGACGCTCGAGCAGGTCGGCGAGATGTTCAACCTGACCCGCGAGCGCATTCGCCAGATCGAGACGGGCGCGCTGCGCAAGCTGCAGGCCCCTGGCAGTCGCGACGCGCTGGCGCACTTGCTTGAAGCGTAGGCGGACCGGCGCGGCCGCCCTTGGGTGCGCAGACCGTGACACGCCTGTCAGGGTGCGCAATCTTTGCGCTATTTCAACCCTTTCCTTGACAGCAGCATTTTGACCTGCGCGCGGCCGCGGGTGCCGTTGCTGCGCCCGCTGCACTGTTGCGGCATCATCCGCGCTGCCGGTGCGCCTATCGGCTGCGATCCAACCCATGGCTGAACCCTTTCCGCGGCCGCCCGGCCCGCGCGCGGCTGCCCTGCCGATCTACGCAGCGCAAGCGCACCTCATCGACGCGATTGCCAACCATCAGGTGACAGTGGTGGTCGGCCCTACTGGCTGCGGCAAGACCACCCAACTGCCGCAGATGCTGCTGCGCGCTGGCCTGACCGACAAGGTCATCGGGGTCACGCAGCCGCGGCGGCTGGCAGCTGTCTCGGTGGCGTGGCGGGTCGCAGAGGAACAAGCGGTGACCTGCGGCGCCGAGGTCGGCTACTGCATCCGTTTTGACGACCTGTCGGGCCCGCAGACCCGCCTGCGCATCATGACCGACGGCATCTTGCTGCAAGAGGCGCGCAGCGACCCCCACTGGTCCCAATACGGGGTGCTCGTCATCGACGAGGCGCATGAGCGCAGCCTGAACATCGACTTTACCTTGGGTCTGTTGCACGAGGCGCTGCGCTTTCGGCCCGACCTGCGGGTGGTGGTCAGCTCAGCTACGCTGCAGCCGCAGAAGTTCGTGGAGTTCTTTGCCGACGTGTGCCCGCGGGTGCCGGTGGTGACCGTCGATGCGCGACCGTTCCCGGTGCAAAAGATCTGGCAACCGATCGACGACGGATCGCCCGAGGCGTTGGCTGAAGCGGTGGCGCAGCAGGTCGCGCGCGCACACCAGGCCGACCCGACCGGCCACGTGCTGGTTTTTCTGTCGGGCGAAGACGCGATCAAGCGCGCGATGGCCGCGCTGCAGGCGCGCGGAATCGACAAGGGTAGCGCAGTCTTGCCGCTGTATGGCGCCATGCAGCGCGAGGAGCAGGAGCGCGTGTTCGCCGAGTTGGGCAAGCGCAAGGTGGTGCTGGCCACCAACATCGCCGAGACCTCGCTGACCATCGACGGGGTGACCACCGTCATCGACTCGGGCCTGGCCAAGGTGCCGCGCTACGTGCCGCGGGCGGGCCTGTCGCTTTTGCGCGAAGAAGGCATTTCGCGCGCCAGCGCCGACCAGCGCCTGGGTCGCGCGGGTCGAACGGCTCCCGGCCGCTGCGTGCGCCTGTACTCCGAGCGCGACTACCAGCAACGACCGGCGTTTACCGATGAGGAGATCTTGCGCCTGGACCTGGCCGAGACGGTGCTGTCGCTGATCGACCTCGGCGTCCATGACATCGAAAGTTTTGCCTTTCCAACCCGGCCGCCGCGCGGGCGCCTGGTGGCGGCGGTGCAAGCGCTGCAACAACTGGGGGCGATCGACGATCGCCGCGCCTTGACGCCGGTCGGCAAGAAGATGGTGCCGTTCCCGCTGAGCCCGACGCTGGCACGGCTGGTGGTCGAGGCGGGGTTGAACGCGCCACAAGTGGCAGACGAAGCGTGCATTTTGGCGGCGTGGTCGAGTTCGCGCTCGCCGCAGCTGTATCCGCCGGGCCAGGAGGACCGCGCCCGCCGCGCCCATGCCCGTTGGACCGATCCGTTGGGCGACGCGGTGGCGGCGGTCAAGGTGTTTCGGGCGTGGGAGAAATCCAACGACCGCGAGTGGTTCTGCCATCAGAACTATTTGGACGGCGCGACGCTGGCGTTCGTCGCCAAGGCGCGGGCGCAGCTGGTCGAGATCGCCGGCCGCCTCGGCCTGACCATCAAAGCGAACGGTGACAACCACGACCTGGCGCGCTGTGTCGCGGTCGCCTACGCCGCCAACGCCATCGCCAACCGCGGCCGCCAATTCGAGAACGCCGCGGGCGAGCGGGTGTTCTTGCACCCGGGCAGCGCGCTGTACGGCAGCCCGCCGCGCTTTGCGGTGGCCAGCGAGATCGTGGTGTCGCAGCGCACCTACGCGCGCCAGGTCACGGCCGTGCGCCCGGCCTGGATTGTGGAATTGCGGCCGGACCTAGCCGGGCGCTGGCAACTGCGCCCCGACAAGGTGCGCAAGGACGAAGGCCCGCCGCCGCCGGCGCCCAAGATCCTGCAGCTGGGTCCGGTGGTGCTGCAGGTCGACGGCGGCAAGGGGCGGCCGCGGGTGGACCTGAGCCTGGACGAGGCGCGCACGGTGGCGCAGGCCGGCCCGCAGCCGCTGCCCGACGGTGCGCAGCGCTGGCAGACCCGTATCGTGGTGGGCGATCACACCTTGGCTGCCGGCACGCCGCTGGGGGCGCTGATGGCGTTGCTGCCGGTGCTGCCGCTGCCCGAAGATGGCGCCGACCTGCGCTGCACTGTGCCGGAGGGCGCGCTTTTGGAAGTGGACCGCGGCCACCACACGTTGCTGCGCCACCTGCCGCAGCTGATGGCGCCGATGGCGCAGCACACCGGCCGCCGCGCCGGGTGGGCGGCGCTGGTCCACAACGGCGATGAGGGCTATTGGTACGAAGTGATGCCCGATTTTCGCGACGCGGTGGAGACCACGGCCGCCGCGCTCGGCCAACTGGGCAACCAGGTCGATGACCCGGCGGTCGCCCAGGCTGAGGCGCAGATCGACGCCCTGCGCGAGCGCATGCAGGCGGCGCTGGCCGCGCGTGCAGCCAAAGGCTAGGTCTTGGGGGTCTCGGCGGGCGGCGTTTCCGGCTTTGAATCCGTAGGCTTGTCGCCGGGCTTGGGCGCTTCGGGCGTGGATTCGGCCTTCTTGTCGTCCGACTTGTCGTCGGCAGGCTTGTCGCCTTCGGTTGGCGTGGCCGGGGCGGCGTCGGCCTCGTCCTCTTCCTCTGGCGCGCTGAACGTGTAGCGCAGGCCGCCAGAGAAGCTCCATGACGCAGTGACGGCGCCCTCGCTGTCGGTGTCCCACTGGCGACCGTAGCCGGCGTTGATGCGCCAGTTGTCGGTGATCTTCCACACGACCTTGGCGGACGCGGACGTGTTGTGGCCGGCGTCGTTCATGTACTTGCTGTAGCCGCCGCCAGCGGTCAGCCGCACCGGGCCAAGTTTGTGACCCGCCGACAGCGTGGCGCTGTAGACATAGGGGGCAACCGCGATGCCCGAGCCAAAGCTGGCGCTGGCGCCGCCTTGCTGGCCCTGCTTGCTCTGCTTGCCCTGCGCGGCGAGCGTAAAGTAGCCGACACTGTTCGGATCGGCGCTATACAGGTAGTAGGTGCCACCCAGCGTCACGCTCGACTTGCTGGCGATGTTGGCGGTGGCGCTCAAAACCACCGGCAGCGTCACGATCGACGCGGACTGCGCCTTGAGCAGCGGTAGGATGCGCTTGCACGCCTGGGCTTGGAGCTTGGGAAGTCCCTGCTTTTGGCACATCGCCAACAGGTCGTCTTTCTTTTGCACCACGCCTTTTGGCGAAACCAGTTCTTCGATGGTCTGGGTGCTCGCGAGGCGACTGGGCCACAAGCCCAGGCTGAACGACCACTCCAGGTTGCTGTCGCCGCCGGTGTCGTAGTTGATGCCGAGGGTCAGGTCTTGCGAGGTCGAACTGGACTTGAGCAGCGCCGCGTGGTCTTCGGAAATGGTCCCCTTGGCGGTCGGGGTCTCCATGGTCACGGTCGTGCTCGACAGGTCGGTGGACTTGGGGCTGAAGCCAAACCCGAAATCAAAACTCCAGTGTTCGTCTGCGTTCCAGCCCATGCCGGGAATCCAGGTGGCGCCCAACCCAGCCGAAAACGTATTGCCGTCCTTGGTTTTGCCTTCGAATACGTCGGCACTGCTGTCGTCCGCGGGCTTGGGTCGGAAAAGCCCAAGCGACAATCCAAAATTCCACCGCGCGTTGAGGTCGTAGCTGCCGCTGGCGCCAAACGAACTCGAGCCGCTGCCCGGGTAGCCGTCGCTCGGCGGCGTCCGGCTGATGCCCGAGGTGACGCCAACGTAGTCCGCGTGGGCAACGCCTGCGAAAAGAGCAGCGACCGCAGCGCCGGCAGCCAAAACAATCCGTGATTTCTTGAACATCCGCCCTCCAGAATCACTGCCCGGGGCGCAGAATGCCAGATTGACAGGCACGCGAAAAGGGGCGGCGCCCATGCCGAACCGCAAGGACAAGTTGGCCCAAAAACGCGAACGGCGGAGCCGGTTTCCCGACCCCGCCGCCCGTGCGTTGCTAGAAAGAGGCGAAGACTTACTTGTCTTTCTTGCCTTCCTTGGCGTCCTTTTTGGCTTCCTTGGCGTCCTTCTTGGCTTCCTTGGCGTCCTTCTTGGCTTCCTTGGCGTCCTTCTTGGCTTCCTTGGCGTCCTTGACGGCCTCTTTCTTCTCTTCCTTGGTGTCCGCTTCCTTGGCGTCCTTCTTGGCTTCCTTGAGGTCCTTCTTGGCTTCCTTCAGGTCCTTCTTGGCTTCCTTGACGTCCTTCTTGGCTTCAGCGACGTCGCCAGCGTAGACAGGGGCAGCGAGGGCCAGACCGAGGACAGCGGCGAGGGTGGTCAGCAAACGCATCGTGAACTCCGGGGTGCGGCAGGGCCGCGATGGGCAGCGGCAAGTCGCCGCCAACAGGAACAAGGTCTCGATTCGGCCGGCGACGTTGCCAGCGGTGCGGGGCCTTGGAACTTGGAAACAACGGCGGGGCATCCAGCCGTCTGGGGGTACTGACACGCCGCCGCGCGAGAGGTAAAAAACGACCGCGCGTTTTTTTCCTGGGGCGGGCAGGCCGACAGCGGGCGCGCAGTGTGGGCGCGAACCGCCCGGTTGTCAAGGTCCTTTTCGGGCACGGGCGCCTGCGGCGGGCTCCCGCACGGTGCAGCCCGGCCTAGCGCGCAGCCGGCCGGCGCACGACCTTGGCTGGCGGCAACACGGCTGGCGGCTCAGGTGCAGTTGCCTTGGCTGCCTTCGACGCTGACGCAGCGGCCGGCTTCTTGATGACCTTCGCGGCGTTGGCCGGCGCCTTGCTTGCAGTCGCTTGCTTTGGCGCCTTGGCGGCCTTGGTTGGTTTGGTCGCCGTCTTGCTGGCAGTCGCCGTGTTGGTCTTGCCGGCCGCTTTCTTGGCGGCCGCAGTTGCCTTGGTGGCTGCAGCCGTGGTGGTCGCAGATTTCGCCGACTTTGCCGGCGTCGCTGCACCGGCGGCCTTGCCAG
>CAXRHS010000230.1:0-12471 GCA_964230235.1 Myxococcota bacterium | reverse complement strand
GCGGCGCCGCGGCCCCAGGGGCAAACAGCCCCCGAGTTGCCGCAGTTGATGGCGGCGCTGGCGCGGGTGGTGCGGATGTACCGCAAGCGCGTGCGCAGCGAAGACGAGGCCGAGGCGGCGCGCGCCGATCTGGCCCGCAAGAAGCCAGTGCGCGCGCTCGACGACCTCTTGCGCGGCATGCTCGAAGACGAAGCGTGCATCAAAGGCCTCATCGAAATCGGCAAAAAGATCGACGGCGAAGAGGTCGATCCGGCAGCGATCCTCGACAACCTGCCGGAAAAAGGCGGCAAAGCCCATGCGCGCCAGTTCCAGAAGTCGCTGGCCCAGGCCTTCGAGGAGGTGGCGCCGCTATTGACCGAGCTGCTGAGCCGGCGCGCAGAGATCATCCTGGGCGAACCCAACTCGCCGGACTTTCAGAAGCTTGTCAAGGCCCGCAACGACCGCATCGCCGCGATCGTCAACGATGTCATCGAGCACCTGCTGTGGGTGCCGCGGCAGCGCGGCAAGGGCAAGGCGGCCGCGCGGCCTCATCCGCCGGCGACGCCCGACGGGCTGATGCCCAAGCCCGGACCCGAACACCCGGAGTGGGCTTCGCTGTCGGCACCGTACATCGAGCGCATCGTGCACGATGAGGCCCGCCGCATCCTGGAAGGCCTGCCAGTGTCGGTCAAGATGTACGACATCGTGCGGCGGCGCGCGCTGCTGGAGCGGTTGCTCGACTGCGGTCTGCACCGCAAGCAGATCGACATCATCATCGCCGAGTTCAAGAAGACCGTGCGCGACGTGCGCGATGCCGCCAGCAACCTCGCGCTCGAAGAGGGCAAACTGAGCGAGCTGGCCGCCGAGCGCCTCAAGGTCGCGGGCAAGAAGAAGCCGGATGTGTCGCTGACGTTTCGCAAAGACGTGGCGATGCTGATGCGCGAGTTCAAAGAGGGCGGCGCCAACCAACTGCGGATGCTGGAGCGAAAGTTTGGCATCAATTTCAAAGAGCTGACCGACGCGCACCGGATCATGAAGGATCTGCAGAAGGTCATCGATGGTCACACCAAGGCCACCGGTCACAGTCAGGAGGCGCTGACCAAGATCTACGAGACGGTGTCGCGCGGCGAGCGGATGGCCAACAAGGCCAAGGCCGAGCTGGTCGAAGCCAACTTGCGACTGGTGGTCAGTATCGCCAAGAAGTACACCAACCGCGGCTTGCAGTTCCTCGACCTCATCCAAGAGGGCAACATTGGCCTGATGAAGGCGGTCGACAAGTTCGAGTACCGCCGTGGCTACAAGTTCTCGACCTATGCGACCTGGTGGATCCGACAGGCGATCACCCGCGCGATTGCCGACCAGGCGCGCACGATTCGCATTCCCGTGCACATGATCGAGACGATCAACAAGCTGGTGCGCACGTCGCGCTACTTGCAGCAAGAGTTGGCGCGCGAGCCGCTGCCCGAAGAGGTGGCGGACAAGATGGAGATGCCGCTCGAAAAAGTGCGCAAGGTGCTCAAGATTGCCAAAGAGCCGATTTCGCTCGAGACGCCGATCGGTGAGGAAGAGGACAGCCACCTGGGCGACTTCATCGAAGACAAGCGCGCGGTCAGCCCAGTCGATGCGGTGACCATGGCCGCGCTGGAAGAGAAGGTGCGCAAAAGCCTCGCATGCCTTGCGCCCCGGGAAGAGAAGGTCATCCGCATGCGGTTTGGCATCGGCGAAAAGAGCGACCACACGCTGGAGGAAGTCGGCCAGCAGTTTGGGGTCACCCGCGAGCGCATCCGCCAGATCGAGGCCAAGGCCCTGCGCAAGTTGCGCCAGACCCAGCGCGCCAAGGTGCTCAAGCCCTTTTCGGATGGCTGAGCCCCCGGCAAGCGTAAGGGCCCGTGTAAAATCTATTCGATTTTCCACGCTGGCCCGTTGCCTGCCAAGTGGGTCGCAAGCTCGCGACTTTGCAAGTCGACTCGCCGCTCCGCTCCGCACTTGTGTCGATCGACTTGTTTTTACACGGGTCCAAAGATGCGGGCGGATACGCAAGAGAACTGGAATCCGCCGAGAACCTTCGTCGGATCCGGGCTGATGCAGCAACCTTGACCGCACCCTGCGCCCGGACCACAATACGTCGCGGCTTGCTGTGCCTGCGCGCGGTCGGCCGGGTCGTGCGTCTTACAGCGTGGACGGTACAGGCCGATGGGTTCGGCCTGCGTGCTGTGGTTGATCGAAATGCCGGACAGGGCGCTTCTGCGCACTGTGCAGGCCAATGGTTGCTGCCGCCTCGGGCCGGGGCCAGGATCGATTTGTCGTCGCGCCGCAGCCTGGCTCGCAGTCCCACATGGCTGTCGCGCCGACTGTCCAATTGGAGCTATCCCATGACATTCTTTCGCAAAACCGCTGTCGTCGCTGTGCGTTCGCAGTGGGCGGTCGCCGCCAGCCTTGCGGTGCTGGCAGCGTGCGGCGGTCCCAAGGAGCAGACCAAGGTCGGCACGGCTACCGAAGAGGGCCCGCGGGCGGCCGTCAACAACGATCCGATCCAGTCCGAGAACACCGGGTCGGCGATCATCGAGCGCATCGACGTCAACGGCGACCAGAAGCCTGACGTGTTCAAGCACTACTCGCTGGTGGACGACGCGCCGGACGCCAAGGGCGCCAAGGTCCAAAAGAAGGTGCTGATTCGCAAGGAAATCGACGTCAACTTCGACCAGAAGATTGACATCGTCGAGTACTACAAGGGCGCCTCGGGCAAGGAAATCAAAGAGCGCGAAGAGTTTGACTTGGACTTTGACGGCCGCGTCGACGAGATCCGCAAGTACGAAGACGGCACCCTCAAAGAGGTCAACCTCGACCTGGGCTTTGACGGCCGCATGGACACCTGGATGTTCTACCAGATGACCCAGAACGAAGAGGGCAAGTCGGTCAACCGCTTGATCGAGCGCCGTCGCGACACCAACGCCGATGGCGCCATCGATGTGTGGGAATACTACGTCAAGGGCCAACTGCACAAGCTTGGCACCGACAGCAACGGCGATGGCACCCCGGATCAGTTCACCCGGGTCGACGCCAAGAAATAGCCGCGAATTCCGCTACTTTGCAGTTGCCGTGCCGGTGACGGCCAGCGGTGCCGACGGCATCGGCTGACCGCTCGGCCGCCGATCGGGCGGCGGACTGAGCAGCAACTCCGTCAGTTGGTCTTCGTCGCGCGACAGGCCGACCACCCGCCACAGCGACGCTTGCAGTGCCACGTTGCGCACCCGACTGACCAGGTCGCGGTCGCTGCGGTGGTCGATGGCGAGCACCAGCCGGTTGGCCGCCACCCCTGAGCGCCGCTGCCAGGCATCCAGGGCCCAGCGCAGCAGTTCGGTGATGCGCGCGTCGGACTGCGCGGCGTTGGCGTCCAGGCTGCGTTCAAATACGCTGACGCCGTTTTTCGCGACCCGCACCGTCAAGTGCTGGTCAGGTCGGAACTCGGTCAGGCGGCGCCACGGAAAAGTCGGCCATCCGGGCAACAACTCGGCGTTGCTGCGCTCGGGCAGGCGGATATCGAGCGCTGTCTCGACCGCGGTTGCCGGATGCACGGGCGCGCGGGCGACATCGACCGGCGGGTTGGAGGGCGCAGCCGGGGCCGCAACTGGCACCGGTTCGCGGCTACAGCCGCGCGCGCAACCAAGCTCAGTTGCCGCCATCACTGCCGCGACCACACCCCATTGCCAGCGAACCGTTGCGGTCATTTTGCCAACCACGCGAACTGCAGGGGCGCTGCAAACTGGACCGGCGGCGCCGCAGCCATCTGTTTGACTGCAAAGCCGCGGCACGAGCCGCTGTGCGGCGCACACTTGCCGGGCGCGCCTTCGGGCACCGTGCCGCCACAAGCCACCAGTTGCAGGGGTTTGTAGTCCTCGACCCGATACCACACCCCGTTATAGACGAAAGCCAGGCCCTGGCCACTGATGGCGTCGCCCTCGGTGTAGTAGCCGGCCGTGACGGGCGCGTCGCAGGTGGTGTCGGCGACGCCCAGCCGCGGATTGACCACCTTGCCACTGGACATCTGCACGCCAAAAAAGATGCCAAACTGCGGCGAGTAGACCAACGCGCCATCGCGCAACACATCGACCGCGCCGCCCACCGAAAACGCGGTGTGGCCGCGCTGGATCAGCACACCGACAGGCTTGGCGTTGGCGTCGACGACCCACAGGCCGCCCAGGGCCGCAACCGATCCCGGCGGGCCAGCGGTTGCGTCGGCGTCCACGCTGACGGTGTCTGTCGGGGCGCCGCTGTGGATGTCCAGTGTCGATCCGCTGGCATCGGCGTCGTCCGCGACCGCAATTGGGGTCAGTTGTTGCGCAGGCTTGGGGTCGCCACAGCCTGCGGCAAGCAGGCCCGTCAGCACCAGCCGGCGCAGAAAAAGTGCTTTGATCATGCCGATGAACCGCCCGCATGGTCGGACTGCCACGCTTTGCGGACCCGGGCGACCGCGTCAGACTGCTGGTGCTGGGCGGACTTGGCGACTTCTTGCATCCAGGCTGGCGCTGGGGTGTCGCCGGTGCGCGCCTGCTCGAACCACCGCAGCATCTCGCTGAACAGCGCAGCGTCGCCCTGGCGACCCAGCCGATCCAGTTCGTCGCGCACCCACGTTCGGTCAAAGGCCAACGCCAGCACGGCTTGCATGGCTTCGGCGTGCAGAAAACGCTGCATCGCCAGCTGCGCGGGGTCGAATTTGCGCTCGCCGCTGGCGCCAGCCTGGCCCGGGCGCAATTCGTGGGCGTCCGCCTCGCCGTACTTGTTTTCGCCGCCGATGTCCTCAAAGCTGTGGCGTTCGGCTTGCGCATCTTCGGCCACGTGCAGTTGCTCGCCGGCTTTGTCGTCACTCTCTTCTTTGGGCCGGCCGCCCTTGGCGCGGCGCACCCGCATCAAGATGTTGTCGGGCGGTTGCGCGCTCGCCGTCCGGTGCGGGGCTTGGACGCCCACCGCTTCTTCGAGCGAACGAATGGTAGCGTCGTCGACGGCGCCGCTCTGACCGATGCCCGCCATCTTCTGGAAGCGCAACAGCGCCGCCCGCGTCAGCCCGTCGATGACGCCGTGCAGCGGCAGCTTGATGCCCAGCGCAACCATGAGCGCCGCTTGCACCCAGCGCTGCATTTTCTTGCCCGGGTCATCGGTTTTGGGCCGGATCGCCTGCGGCGCCAGCACCGCCTTGCCGACGGCATAGGTCGGCAGCAGGTCCTCGGCCTTTTTCTGGTCGGCGCCGCCCTTGGCCAGCAGCCGCAGCATTTTGCGCTTGCGATCGGCGAGTAAGGACGGGCTGACCGACATCGGCAACGGCTCCACCCCGCGGGGCCGCGCAAGCATAGCGCGCGACCGCCGATGCGGCTACGGCGGGCTCACCTGCGGACGCCCAGCCAACCAGCGGTCCAAGATGATCTTGGCGGCGTGGGCATCGACGACGGTATTGCGGCGTGCGGCGCGCATGCCCAGGGCGCGCAGCTCGTCGTGGGCCTGCACCGTCGAGTCGGCCTTGTCCACCAGTTCTACGGGCAGCGGCTGGGCAGCGCGCAAGGCATCGACAAACCGCAACACCAGCCCGCGGCTGTCGCTTGCGCCTGGATCCGCGGGCGGCGGCACACCGACAACCCAGCGCGCGACCTGCAATTGCCTGGCCAGCGCCACCAGTCGGCCGAGATCGGTGCGCGTGCCGTGGCGCTCGATCACGCCGTGAGCCAGCGCCTGATCGCCGCGCGGCGCCGTGATGGCCAGGCCAATGCGCGCCCGGCCCACGTCGAGGGCGAGCACGCGCGGCAAAGACGGTTCAGTCGCCATGGGCAGATGGTAGTCGGAGCGCACGCCGCCGCCAACCGCAACGACCGTTGCATGGCGCGATCGCCGCACTCGCGCTAAAATCGCGCTGCGCCGGGCCAATGCCCGCAGCTTGCCGCCGATGGCCGCCCCAGTGACCGTGTACCGCACTGAAATGTGCCCCTACTGCATCGCTGCCAAGCGCTTCTTGAGCGCGCGCGGCATCGCCTTTGAAGAAGTGTTCCTGGATCGGGAACCGGCCAAGATGGCCGAGCTCAAGGCCCGCCTGGACTGGCGCACCGTGCCGATGATCTTTGTCGGCGAGACGTTTGTCGGCGGCTACACCGACCTGCGCGCGCTGGACGAACGCGGCGAATTGCAAGCGCTGCTGGCGGCCGCCCAGTGACTGCGTGGACCCGCGTGTTGGCGTTGTGTGCGCTGGTTTGCGCGTGCAACCTGGGCTCGACGCCGGCCGCGCAACTCAAAGAATCGGTTGAAGAATACGTGCGATCGATCCGCTGGGGCCACATTGAACGGGCCGCCAATTACGTGCCAGAGGCATTGCGCGCCCAGTTCATCCGCCAAAAGCGGCTGGCGCAGGCGCAGGTCACCATCCACGAATACGACATCCGCGCGGTCGAGTACGTGCAAGGTGCCAAGCAGGCCCGCGTGATCATCGCTGCGGTGTGGAGTCGGCCGGCCGACCCGGTAACCCACCAGCAGTTGCTCGCCCAGGACGGGCGCCTCGGCGCCCGCGGCTGGGAGATGAGCCGCCAGCACGAAGTGCAACAACTGCCCGCCCACCTCGACGTGGTCAACCCCGGCGACGCCCTGTGACGACGACCGCTGCGCCAAAGCCACCTGTCGTGGTGCAAAAATACGGCGGCTCGTCGGTCGCCGACGTCGACAAGATCCGGCAAGTCGCCCGCCGCATCGCCCAGACCCGCCAGACCGGCACCCAGGTGGTCGCGGTGGTGTCGGCAATGGGCAAGACCACCGATCAACTGGTCCAGTTGGCGCACGAAGTGACCGCGACGCCCGACCGCCGCGAGTTGGACATGCTTTTGAGTGCGGGTGAACGCATCGCGATGGCCCTGCTGGCCATGGCCGTGCGCGCCGAGGGGTTTGCCGCCACCAGCCTGACCGGCAGCCAGTGCGGCATCTTGACCAACGACAGCGCCGGCAACGCCCGCATCGTCGAAGTGCGTCCGTTCCGGGTGCAAGACGCGCTCGACCACGGCCACGTCGTCATCGTCGCCGGCTTTCAAGGCACCAGCTGGCGGCGCGAAGTCACCACGCTCGGTCGCGGCGGCAGCGACACCACCGCGGTGGCGTTGGCGGCGGCGCTCGGCGCGGACTGCGAGATCTACAGCGACGTCGACGGCATCTACAGCGCCGATCCGCGGGTGGTGCCGGCGGCGCGTCGTTTGGACGGGCTCAGTCACGACGAAACGCTGGCGCTGGCCCGCGCAGGGGCCAAGGTGCTGGCGGCCGATGCCGTAGCGCTGGCCCGCCTGCACGGCATCGCGCTCTACGCCAGAAAGCCCGGCGGCGGCGGCGGCGAAACGGTGGTGCGCGTGGACGCGCCGCGCGAGCGGCCGTGGGTCAGCGCGGTTGCGGGGCGCCCGCACGCCGTGCTGCTGCGGACGCGCGACCCCTTGGCGGCGGAGGCAATGAGCGCGGCGTTGGCGCAAGCCCAAGTCTGTCCGCTGGCCGTGGTGACCGACGACACCAGCGCTGTCGTGCTGGTTGCGCGCGATGTGGCCGATGCCGTCGATCCCGCATTCGACCGCGCGGTGCAGGCGGCGTGCGCGCTGGCAGGCGCCGAGCCGGCGCTGCACGGTGCGCTCGCGAGCATCGTGGGCCCAGCGGTTGGCCGCGAACCCGGGCTGGCCGCAACGTTTGCCGCTGCGGTTCGCCAGGCGGGCGCGGCGCCGATGGCGGTTTTGGCGCACGGCTTGACGCTTTCCGCGTTGGTGGATCCGGGCAATTTGGCGGACGTGCTGCAGACTCTGCACGCGCAGTTTGTCGAAGGCGGTTCGCGTGCGTAGCGCGATCGTCGCCCTGGCCTTGCTGGCTTGCGCCTGCGCCGGTCCGGCGGTGCGCGATCCTCCGCCCGAATCGACCACAGCCCAAGCGCTGCTGGCCAGCCTGGTTCGCCCCCAGATCAAGACCCTGCAAGGCACCGCGCGCTTGGAGGTCTACGCCGAAGGGCAGCGCCGCAGCGCCACCGTGCTGGTGGTGGCCAGCCGGCCCAAGTCGATGCAGTTTCAGGCGCTCACGCCGACGCTGGACCTGGTGGCGCTGTCGAACTGCGACGGCGAGCGCTTCTTGACCTTCGAGCGCGGCGCCGACGCTTGCTACGTCGGCAAGGCATGTCCGCGCAACCTGGCGCGCGTGCTGCCGCTGCCGCTGCCGGTCGACGGCCTGGTGTCGGCACTGCTCGGCGATTTGCCCCTGCTGACCGCGCCTGCCGAGGCGCGCAAGCTCGCCTGGGACGCCGAAAAGGCGCTCTACCGCTTGGAAATTGGCGCCGCGACCGCTTTGCAACAGCACGTATTCGTGGACGCCAAGACTCGCCGCGTCGCGGGGGCGGTGTGGTACTTCGCCGGCGAGCGCTTGGCCTCGCTGCAGTACGACGGGGAGACGACCGCCGGCCTGCCGCGCACGCTGCGGGTCAAGACCACCAGGCCGGTGGCCGACCTGACGCTTGAACTGCGCGATGTGACTGCGGATGCCGCAGTGGACCCGGCGGTTTTTGCGGTCCAGTGCCCCGACGGCATGCGCACCGTCGACTTGCCGTGCGACAGCGAATGACCACGCCGCGCGGACGCATGGTGGTGCTCGAAGGCACCGATGGCGCGGGTACCACCACCCAGGGCGACCTGCTCGCCGCGCACCTGCGGCAGCGCGGTCTGGAGGTCGTGCGCACCGCCCAACCTTCCGCCTTGCAAGGAGGCCAGCTCATCCGCCAGATCTTGCGCGGCGAAATCGTCGACGGCGACCGGCCGATCGATCCGGCGGTGGTGGCGCTGCTTTTCGCGGCCGACCGCATCGATCACGCGCGCCGGGTGGTCGAGCCGGCGCTCGCGCGCGGCGCCTGGGTGGTGTGCGACCGCCATCTGGGCAGTTCGCTGGCGTTTCAAGTCAGCGATGGCCAGGCAGCAGGGCTGGCGGTAGACCCCGCCTGGGTGCTGGCGATCAACCGCCACGCGATCACCGCGGACTTGACCCTCTGGCTCGACGTGCCGGTGGCGGTGGCCCTGGACCGAATTGCCGCGCGCGGCAAGCCACTGGAGCGCTTTGAGACGGGGGCGATGTTGACGCGCGTGCGCGAACGCTATGCTGCGCTGTACGCCGATCCGCCTGCGGCGCTGGGGCGTGTGGTCCGCATCGACGCCGCATCTGCCCAGACAACGGTTGCCTGTGCTATACGTCAAAGCCTGGACGACGCTTTTGGTCGATCCGAGCGCTGATGACCGCCAAGACCAGCAACGCAACTGGCGCCGCGCCCAACGCGGCGTCGTCCGATCCGACGCTGTCCAACGCAACGTTGCTGGACGCGGCGCCTCAGGACGACGTCGAAGTAACGGGGGCTGCGACGGTTGGGTTCGAGCCGGGCCAGGATCTGCGCGCGACGGCCAAGCCGAACAGCCAGCGCGTGGTCAGCATTGTCCACACGGTCAGCGACGACAAGACCATCAGCAACGCCAGCGGACCCGCATTCGACGCCGTGGGCGACGCGCCGCAACCCGTCGGCGACAGCACCCTGGACGACATCCGCGCCAACTTGCCGACCCGTCGCGAAGGCGCCGGCACCCGCGAGCAGTTGGACGAAAAGATCCGCGCCCACCTCGAAAAAGCCCAAGAGGTGCGCCAGGATCCACTGATCGGCCAGATGGTTGGCGGTCGCTTCCTGGTGCTCAAGAAGATCGGCTCCGGCGGCATGGGCTCGGTCTACCGGGCCCGCCAAGAGGGCATGGACCGCGACGTCGCCATCAAGGTCTTGCTCGGCGACCTCAAGAACAACGACACCGTGCTGCGGCGGTTCACGCTCGAAGCGCTCGCTGTCTCGCGGTTGCGCCACCCCAATACGATTCAGATTTTCGACTACGGCCAGACCGCCGATGGCAACCCCTACATTGCCATGGAGTTGCTGGAAGGCCTGACGCTCTACGACCTGCTGCGCAAGGAGCGGCCGCTGCCGATCCGCCGCGCGCTGCGGGTGATGGCGCAGGTCGCGCAGTCGCTGGCTGAAGCGCACGGCAAAGAGATTGTGCACCGCGACTTGAAACCCGAGAACATCTTTCTGGTCAACGTCAGCGACAACCCGGACTACGTCAAAGTGCTCGATTTCGGCGTCGCCAAGCTGCGCGACCACAAAAGCGAGGCGGGCACCCTGACCCAGGCCGGCTCGATTTTCGGCACCCCGCGCTACATGAGTCCGGAGCAGTGCAGCGCGCAGCCCGTCGATGCCCGCAGCGACCTGTATACGCTTGGCGTCATCCTGTACGAGATGGTGACCGGCAATGCGCCGTTTGTCGGCGATCAGGCCTTGCAGTTGCTGCTGGCCCACGTCAACGAGGCGCCGGTGCCGCCGAGCAAGGCCACCGAAAAGCAGGTGATCCCCGCCGAGGTCGAAGACCTGGTGCTGCAGTTGCTCGAGAAGCGGCCGGAGATGCGCGTGCAGTCCGCCGGCGATTTTGCCAAGCGCTGTCAGGAACTGGCCGACCTGTTGCCGACGGCGTTCGACCAGCACGTCGATTCCGCTGCTGCCGAGAGCCTGGGTGTGCGCGTCGGCTCGACAACGACTGCTGCCGAACTGACCGCGCGCACGGTGCGCCCGCTGGTGCCGGGCGACCAGACCGCGGACCTCTCCGCGGTGCCCGAGTTGGTGCTGCCGACGCCACCGGTGCCCAAGTGGCCGTTGGCCCTGGGTGCGACCATTGCGGCGGGCGCTGTGGCGATTGGCCTATGGGCCGCCACCCGGCCGCCGGAGGTGGTGGTCCGGACCGAAGTGGTCACCGAACAGGTCGCGGTGCCGGTGCCCGCGCTCGTCGACGACAAACTGGTGCGGATTACTGTCAACAGCAACCCGCCCGGCGCACAAATCCTCAAAGGTGGCAAGCTATTGGGGACCACCAACGCCACGCTCGACATGCCCAAGGGCGGCGCGGAAGAGTCGTGGCAATTGCTGCGCGACGGCTACGAGCCGCACACCATCACGGTCAGCTTTGCGGCCGCGCAAGTGCTGTCAATTGAGCTCAAAAAGTCGCCCGACCGCGGTCTGATTGCCGAACCCAAAGCGCGGCCGGCAGAAAAAGCGCCAGGCCTTGCCGGCAGTGCCAAGAAAGAAACCGGAGCCAAAGTCGAGCCCGCAGCGCCGCCCAAGCCCGAGGCGCCCAAGGCCGAAGTCAAGCTGGAGCCCAAGGCGGTCGACCCGCCCAAGCCCCCGCCGCTCAAGCCGCCCAAGCGCGACGACAAGATCGACGATCCGGATTTGCAGTAGCGGCTCGGGCCGGCTGAGGCGCCCAAGCGCCTGCCAAGTCTACAACGACTTGGCGCACCGGAAACCCCAATGCGTCTGCGGGTCTCCGGTTGGCGCGACCGCCTGGCTGCGGTTGTCCGAGCGGCCATCGCACGACATCTTGTCGTTGCTGTTGCTGTGGTTGTAGTAGCTGCCGCCGCGGACTACGCGCAGTTGCTCAAAGTTCTTGCCCAGGTAGTAGCCCGGAATCGGGGTGCTGCCGGGCAGGCGCTGCGGGCAGATGGGGTTTTCACACGGGTCGTAGCAGTTTGGCTTGCTGTTCGGCGTGGAATTGGCGCCGCAAAGGCACGGCTGGCACCCGCCGGTGCATTCGTCTTTCACTTTGGTCTGCAAGCAGGTCTTGCAGTCCTGGCAGGTGTAGGGGTTGTTGGGGTTGTCCCAGTCGCAGGTCAGCTGCTTGACGGAGTCGCTCGACGTGAACTCGGCGACGTTGCCAGCGATGTCAAACACCTTGACGCCATCGACCAGCACGAAATCGTCCAGCGACGACGCCACCGTCCGGGTCAGCTGCAGACCACCGTTGCAGCGGGCGATGTTGACGTCTTTGTCGCAGCTGGCCAGCCCCGGTTGAAAGCCCGGCTTGGTCCACGGATAGATGCGCTTTTCGCCCACCGACTTGGCGGGACCGCCGGCGACGATCTCCCACTCAAACTCGGTCGGCAGGCGCTTTCCGGCAAATTTGCAGTATTCTTCTGCCTGCTTGTGGCGCACCATCACCACCGGGTAGCGGTCGTAACGGGCGTTGGTGTAGTAGTCGCCGATGCTGCTCGGGCCGTTGTCGCCGGCCGGCAGCGAGCACTGGTCCATGGCGACACAGAACCGATACTGCTCGACGGTCACTTCGTGGACGTCGATGGCAAATGGCTTGAGATCCACCGTCGCGGTCGGCTGGCCCGGATCGAAGGTCTTGTTGGCGTCGCACGCGCTGCCCTGCGGAATGTTGCAGCCCTGCTCGCCGGTGCCGAACACGAAGGTCCCCGAGACATTGACGTTGGCCATCGCCGTCAGCTTGGGCGGGTCCTTGCCGGTGGCGCAGGTGGCTGCCGTCACCGCAAACACGGAAAGCAGCGCCAAAAAGCCACCCACGCGCGCCGGTGCAGGCCGTGTCGATGTCATTTGGGCTTGACCTCAAGGCCGCCAAGCGGACCGATTTC
>CAXRHS010000229.1:0-2324 GCA_964230235.1 Myxococcota bacterium | reverse complement strand
CGCTGCGGCTGGCAGCGTTGCTCTCGGCCGACGAGGCGACGTTGTTTCCCGGTGCGCTGGCCCAATTGCAGGTGCACGGCGATGCCCCAGCGAATGGCTGGCTGCGCCTGACCGCGAGCGACTGCAGCCAGACCGCCTTGTCTGCGCCGGTCGTTGCGGCGCCTGGGACAGTGGCCCAAGCCGTCGTGCCCTACCCATACGAGGATCTCGTCGAAGGCGAGTACACGGTGCGCGCCCAACTGTGCGATGCGGCGGGCGCGGTGTTGGCGAGCCTCGAACTGGGCCACTACCGCGTGCGGCGGTTCCGGTTCAGCGCATGACAGGCCCGGTCTGGCGGCGCGCGGCCAGTTGGCTGGCGGTTGGGGCACTGTGCGCAGTTGGCGCACTACCGGCCTCGTCGCGGGCCAAGCCTCCGGAACAGTTGGTGCAATCAGTCATTGCCGTGGCGCCGGTCGCGCTTCCGCAGGCCCGCATCGACCACTTCGACCTGTCGGCGTGGCCCAAAGTGCGTGCGCTTCTGACGGTGCTCGATGGCCGCGGCGCGCCGCTGGAGATCAAGGGCCTCGTCAAGCTCGACGTGCTCGACGGCACCAAGAAAGCCAACGCAGCGAGCAAGAACAACCCCGCGATCGTGTCGTTCGAGAAGGGCGTAGCGCTCGGCAACCGCAAGGATGCCAAGCTGATGCCGCGGCCGGAGGCCAAGATCGGCCTTGGCGCGGTGGTGGTGGTGCAGGGCTACAAAGTCACAGTTGAGCCCGTGGAGCAGCAGCGCATCAAAGAGGGCGTGGCCGCCATTTTCAAGGGTCTGGGCAAGGGCGATCGCGCCAACGTCGTCTGGTACGACGACCGCTTGCACATCGCGACCGGCGTGCGCGACATGAATACGCGGTTGGTCGACGTCGAGGGCGCGGACGTCCGCAAGAAGTGCGGTGACGCCCGCCGCGAGGCCCGCAGCGGTGGACCGATTACGCTAGGACCGGTGGCGAGCAAGGACGTCCCAGCGCCAGCACCAGGCACGGACCTGTGCGGCCTGCAGCCGGACCCGTCCAAAGTCGCTGAGTTGGTCAAGTCGGACACGGGCGCCGCGTTCAATGGCGCTTTTCCGCGCCTGTTCGCGCTGGGCCCGCCGTTCTATGACCTGGGCCGCTACTGCGCGACGCCTTCGGGCGCGTTGGGCGGATTCGCCGGCTTTGACAAGCGCGAGTATGAACCAGCCCGCCAACAGCGCGAAGACGCTGAGTCGCGCGGCGAACCGCTGGACTTTGTGACCTCGGCCATCGATGTCGCCTTGGGGATGCTCGTCAAGGACGGCCGGCCGGGCGAGCAACTGGCGCTCATCGTGATGTCCGACGGCCGCGACGGCTGGGTGCACGACCTGGCGACCTGCGCCGAACACCCGCCCAAGCCCTGCGACGTGTACGACGCCAGCGCCGACGTCAATGCCAGCCGGTTCGCGGCGATGAAGAACGACAACCAGCGCAATGCGGAGCGCTATCGGCTGGCGACCGAACTCAAGCGCTGCGTGGAAAAGAACAACGTGCTCAACGACCGGGTGGCGCGTTGGCAAAAGGCCTTTCACGACAAGGCCCAACAGTGGATCGGCTTGGCGCGCGCCGCCAACATCCGCATCTTTGCGCTGGGACTGCGAAGGCCGGGCGTCACCACCAACCCGTACGACTTGGAACGGCTGCGCTTGCTGGCCGAGCGCACCGGCGGTACCTACCGCGAAGTCCCCGCCGGTATCGGCCCGGCCGAATTGGCCAAACGCACCATGGCCGAGGTCGGCAGCCAGATCGCGCTCGAATTTACCCACCAGGATCCCGACGCGGTCGCAGAAGCCGGCGATTCGTTCTCGATCAAGGTCAATGTCAAGCTCGACCCCAAGCTGGAACACGCGATCAACAGCGGCACCGACCTGACCACCCAGCCGGTGGTGCTGCCCTTGCCAAAGGCGCTGTCGCTGTGGAAGCAGCTCAAGGCCGTCGGCTGGTCGCTGCTGGTGCGAATTCAAGAGTTGATGGGCTACGAGATCTACGTCATCTTTGGCTATGTGCTGGCGATCGGGGCCCTGCTGCTCGGCTTGCTGATTCTGTACAAGCTAGGCAAGAAGGTGTTCAGTCGGGCGCCCAAGGCGGCGTAGGCTGGTGGTGTATGCAAACGCCGGCCCAGACGCGCCGATCGGCATCCGGGCTAGACATGCTCGCTGGCCGGGTCGCCAACTCGCGTCCGGGCCGGCCGACTCGCGGCTCCGTTGCGCGGGTGAGCTTGCTGATTGGTCAGCCTGTATTGCACCACAGATCCTAGATTCGCGTAGGGTTACCAAC
>CAXRHS010000228.1:0-5142 GCA_964230235.1 Myxococcota bacterium | reverse complement strand
GATGAAGCTGACGCTGATGTTGATGGTCGGCTCCGCGCTCATCCTGGTCGGTTTTCTGGCGTTGTGGTGGGCCGCCGGTGGCAGGACCTTCGATCTGACGCAGCTGGCGCGGTTTCGCTACGACCCGGCGCTGCAGCACTGGGTTTTCCCAGTCGTATTCGTAGGCGTTGGCGTGCTGGGCGCCCTGTACCCGTTCCACACCTGGTCGCCTGACGGCCACGCCTCGGCCCCTACCGCTGTCTCGATGCTGCACGCGGGGGTGCTGATGAAGCTCGGCGGCTACGGCGCGCTGCGCATCGGCGTGTACCTGCTGCCCGAAGGCGCCCGCGACTGGGGTCTGTTCTTCATGGCGCTCACCACCGTCAACATCCTGTACGGGGCTTTCGGTGCCATCCGCCAGACGGACCTCAAGTACTTCACCGCCTACTCGTCGGTCAGCCACTGTGGCTTCGTGCTGTTCGGCGTCGCCAGCCTCAACCTTTTGGGTGTCAAGGGTGCAGTGTTGCAGATGGTCAGCCACGGGGTGATGACCGCGCTGTTTTTTGCGCTCATCGGCATGGTCTACGGTCGTACCCACACACGGATGATCCCAGAGCTGGGCGGGCTCGCCAAGACCATGCCCTGGCTCGCGACCTGCTTCTACATCGGCGGCATGGCCTCGCTCGGCTTGCCGGGCCTGTCGGGCTTCGTGGCCGAGGCCCATGTGTTCCTGGGTGGTTTCTTTGGCAACGCCTGGACGCCGGTGGCCTACACCCGCACGCTGACCGTGGTGGCTACGCTGTCGGTGGTGGTGACCGCGGTCTATGTGCTGCGCGGCCTCGGTGCGGCGTTCCAGGGCCCGGTGCGCGATCCCCACTTCCTGCATCTGCGCGACGCTACGCTGACCGAACGCCTGAGCACGGGGCTATTGGTCGCGGCGCTGGTGGTGGCCGGAATGCTGCCGTGGCTGCTGATTGACCTCGTAGAACCGCCGCTTTTCGCGGTCGTCAACCGGCTGAACGCCCTACCCGGAGGGCCGTAGACCATGCCGACCCTGGCGCTGCCGGAATTGCTGGTCCTGGCCACGGCCTTTGCGGTCTTGGTCGGCGACCTGTTTGTGGGCGAAGCGGGCCGCAAGCGGTTGCTGTCGGTGGCGTTGGTGGGTGTCGGCGCGGCGTTGTGGGCGTTGCTGGCCGTGGTGCCCGACAATGGCGAGTTGTTGGCCGGCCGCTTTGTGGTCGATCCCATCGGCTGGTGGTTCAAGCTGGCGTTGCTGGTGGCGGCCGCGGGCGTGCTGTGCCTCGCTCAGCCGGCCTGGCAGGGCCACGGGTCAAACCCTGCAACCTTGCCCAACCGCGGAGAATTCCTGGCCGTCCTGCTTTTCAACCTCGCCGGCATGCTGTTGGTGCCGTCGGCGCGCGACGCGGTCGCTTTCTACCTGGCCCTTGAAACCGCGACCATGCCGCTCTTTGTGCTGGTGGCGTGGCGCCGCGACGCCGCGGGGGCCGAGGCCGCGCTCAAGTACTTTGTGGTCGGCGCCTTGGCCTCGGCGCTTTTGCTGTACGGACTAGGCTGGCTGTATGGCCTGACCGGCACGCTCGACCTGGGCCAAATGGCGGCGCGGCTGCCGGCGACCCCGGCGGCGTACCTGGCGGTGGGCCTGGTGCTGGGCGGCTTGGGGTTCAAGCTGACCTTGGCGCCGTTGCACACCTGGGCGCCGCAGGTCTATGCCGCGGCACCGTTGCCGGTGGCGGCGTGGCTGGGCACGGCGAGCAAGGCGGCGGCGGTGGCCGCGCTGGTGCTGGTGCTGTACCGCGTCGCTGGCCCGCATGCGGCAGCCTGGACGCCCGCGGTGGCGCTGCTGGCCGCACTGACCATGACGGTCGGCAACCTGGGTGCGGTGGTGCAGACCAATGTCCTGCGCCTGCTGGCGTTTTCGGCGGTGTCGCAGGCGGGCTACCTGCTGGTCGGTCTGTGCGGCGCCACCCAAGACGGGGCTGCTGCGGTCACGTACTACCTGCTGGTGTACGTGGTCACCAACCTGGGGGCGTTTGCCGCTGCCGCCGTGGTCGTGCACCACACTGGTTCGCAAGAGCTGTCAGCGTTTCGCGGGCTGTCGCGCCGCCATCCGATTTTGGCGCTGGCGATGATGCTGGCGCTGTTTGGGCTCGCCGGCATCCCGCCGCTCGGCGGTTTTGCCGGCAAGTTCTTTCTGTTTTCGGTGGCGGCCCAGGCCGACCTGCACTGGCTGGTGGCGGTCGCGGCGGTCAACTCGACCGTGTCGCTGTACTATTACCTGCGCATCGTTCGGCAGATGTACATTGAACCCGATGACGCAGCGGTGCCGGCCACCCCGACTGCCGCCCTGCCGGGCTTGGCGATGGTCCTGGCGACGGCGGGCGGCGTGGTGCTCGGCGTGGTGCCGTGGTTTTACGAATCCGTGCGCGCGGCCGCGGCCCGTTGGCCGTAGGCGCGTGCACAAAGGCCGGCCAAGCGCCGGCGAGCGAGGCAGCAAATGGCGTTCAAGATCAACGATGACTGCAACAGCTGTGGCGCCTGCGAGCCGGAGTGCCCGAACGAGGCCATCCACCAGGGCGACGACCGCTACGAGGTCGACCCGGCGGCGTGTACCGAGTGCGTGGGCTTTCATCCCGAACCGCAGTGCCTGGCGGCGTGTCCGGTCGAGGCGTGTGCGGTGGACGAGGAGCGGGTGGAGAGTGACGCGCAACTGATTGCGCGGGCAAGGGAGTTGCATCCCGAGAAGCAGTTTGGGTGTGGGTATCCGACGCGGTTTGGGTAGGGGGATCAGGCTGCGCGCGGTGGTGCGCTACGGCGACTTCGTCAAGACCCACGCCACCAACCTCGAATTCCTGGGGCTGAACGAACGCATCCTGCGCTCCTGCGTACAGCTGCGCACCGTCTACCTGACCCTGCCACCCGCCGCCCGCGAGACGCTCGGCTACTCCCGCACGCTGGCGCTGACCAGCGTCGACGACGCGACCAAGCGCGCGCAGATGGCCAAGGCCGCCATTGACCACAACTGGACCCTCTCGCAACTGCGCGAGGCCATCCAAGACGACCGCGCCGGCCTGTGGTACGACACCGACAACGAGGCCGCTGGCGTCCAGCCGCCGACCAAGGCCGCCGAGGACGGCGCTGCCATCAAACCCCTGGCCGCTGGGCACTTCGCCAATCGCGCCAAGCGCTGGGCCGACGACGCCGGTTCGGTCGCCGCCGACTGGGCGCGGGTCGATGCCACCAAGCTGTCCAAGGCCCAGCGCAAGTTGGCGCGCGACGCATTGCAGGGCGCGGCCGAGGCGATTGCGGGCTTGCTGGCCAAGCTGGAGGTACTTTGAATTGGCCGTGCAGTCCATGGCGACGCCGGGTGGTGGCTCGCTTGAAGCCGCACCCGGGGTTCACGCCAGTCACGGCCGCGGCTGCGCCCGGCAAGCGGCCTGAATCCACAAGCTCGGCTGTTCGCCGTGAGCGTTCAGTGGGCCGAAAGCGGCCTAGGCCATTTGCTCAAGGGCCGCAAGCGCGGCGGCCGCCGACAAGATCTGCGTGTCGTTCCACCGCGCAAGCTTGAGCACCGCCTTGTCACCAGAAACCAACAAGTCGGCCTCGGCCGCGACTGCTGTACCAATCACCCAATCGTCATCGGGATCGTCCGGCACTGCACCGGAGGCGGGGGTTGCCTCGACCACCTGCACGATGGCAAGGTAATCGCTGAAGACCTCGTCGGCCGTCGCTGCAATTGCCGTTAGCCGTGCAAGCACGAACGGCCGGCGGAGGACATCGCGCAACTCCGAAAGCAGCGCTTCACTGCTGTACATGCGCACCTCGGGGCGGTCGCGTACAGCGACCAGCAGGGTGTACGCCGTACCGCGCCACAGCAGCGCCGAAACGACCGTGTTGGTATCCAGGACGACGCGCATGGTTGCTTGTCAGCTGGCAGCGCTACGACTCACGGCCCGCGGCGTGCGACCCTGGCCGCGGCAATTTCCGCAGCCACCTCATCCTCGGACAGCTCCGCAAAACCAGCGGCTTGCACGGCCGGCGCAACCGCCAGCAAGCGATCCAACGCCGCGCGTCGTGCAGACCGGCTCTGCAAAAACTCAACAAAGTCAACAACCTCTTCCAGCTGAGCAGCGGTCAACTGCTGCAACTTTGCGACCAGTGCGGCTTGTTGGTTGGGTGACATGGTGGGCACAAGCGCTGAAACCAGCACGGCAGGGCAGACGCCCAGCGAAACCAGGGTACGCCAGCGGCCAACGCCGGGCAAGGGTCGCATGCCGCAAGCCCCGCAAACCATCACCGCCTTGTCCGCCACCCTCCCAATCCTCCGCCGCCCTAGCCGAACTCGCCGCCCTCACCCGCGACCACCTCCAGTTCTACCGCCTCGAAGTCGGCCGCGTGATCCTTGACCGCTTCTTCGGCGGCGACGCCGCCGCCTACCACGACCGCAGCAACACAAAGTCCACAAAATTCAGCGACTTCGTCAAGACCCACGCCACCAACCTCGAATTCCTGGGGCTGAACGAACGCATCCTGCGCTCGTGCTTGCAGGAGCGCACGGTGTACCTGACGCTGCCGCCGACCGCGCGCGCGAGGTTGGGCTACTCCCGCACACTGGCGCTGACCAGCGTCGACGATGCGACCAAACAGGCGCAAATGGCCAAGGTCGCCATCGACCACAACTGGACCCTCTCGCAACTGCGCGAGGCCATCCAAGACGACCGCGCCGGCCTGTGGTACGACACCGACAACGAGGCCGCTGGCGTCCAGCCGCCGACCAAGGCCGCCGAGGACGGTGATGCCGCCAAGCCCCTGGCCGCTGGCCACTCCGCCAATCGCGCCAAGCGCTGGGCCGACGACGCCAACGCGGTCGCGGCCGACTGGACGCAGGTGGACGCCAGCATGTTGTCGAAAGCGCAGCGCAAACTGGCGTGCGACGCGCTGCACGGCGCGGCCGCGGCGGTCCGCTCCTCAACGCGATGCCAGCGCAAGGCGAACGCCGTGGCGTTTGGGCCTGTAAAAGAACAAGTCAATCGACACGTGCGCGGAGCGGAGCGGCGAGTCGACTTGCAAAGTCGCGAGCTTGCGACCCACCAAGCAAGCAGTGGGCCAACGTAGAAAATCGAGTAGATTTTTTACGGGCCCTTT
>CAXRHS010000227.1:0-3984 GCA_964230235.1 Myxococcota bacterium | reverse complement strand
CGCTGGACCGTCGCGAGCCGGACGCCTCGGTCGAGGATTGCTGCCCGACCGGTTTGGCCCGAGGGTCGTTGCTACCAGGCCGGTGGTGTGACGGGGCTTCGCCTGGGCGCCGGAGGGTGTGGGGCGCTGGATGCTTACGCTGCAACCGCTCGGGCTGCATGCTGCGCCGTCGGTCAGGTTGACATGGACGCAGCCGCCTGAGTTGTCGCTGGTGGTCTCTTTGCGCTTGGGCTTGGCCTTGGTGGCAAGGGCAGCACCGCTGTGCGATGCTTGCTTTGCCGACATCGTCCACATTGTCGCCGATTCGTATCGCCAACATGAGGCGAGGGCAGAGCGAGCCGAGCGTGCGGCGGCACGGGCGAAACGGCAGAAGTAGGGCGTTTGCCTTGTGGGTGATGGCTGTGAGTGCGGTTTTCGCCGTGGACGGGCGGATTGGGTCAGCCGGCAACAGTAGCTTGCTACGGCGGCCGGAAGGCGATAGGTCGGGGAGTTCGGGCGGGTACGCACGACTTGATTCCGAACATGCCAGAACCGCGGCTCAAGCTGCTCATCGAGCATTTCGCGCTGGAACTCAGCAAACATGCTGTGTTTGAAGATGTTTTTGGCAAGGTCTAAAATGAGGGGATTGGTGAGACTCACCACTGGCGACCAACGCCCAACGCGGTTCGGAACTCACCGTACAAATCCAAGCGTGGACTGTGCGCAGCATCGATCCAGGCAGTCTCCGCTGCGCCCCCCGATACGACTGCGATGCCCACGAACCAGACTTCTCCAAGGCTTCGGCGCAGGTGCAACGAAACATCCGCTCCGAGGCGAAGGCTCCGCCCAAATGTTGTGCCACACTTAGGCCCGAATCGCGCACGCGCGGCCGGGCTGTCCGCTCCTGGCAAGCGGCCGGCATGCTCAGTTTTGCTACAGTAACTGGTGAACGACCAATCCGCGGCGCCAGGCGCGCCCTGCAACTCGACGAAGACCGGCCAAGTTGACCATCGGCCAGCCATCCGCACTGCGGGTGTCAAAGTAAGACTCCATTTCCCCGCTACTTGCACATCGACGAGCGACCACCCAGCGGCCATGGACAGTTCGTACCACTGCCCTCCACCGAGATGCTCGTCGTTGTAGCCGAGGAAGAGTCCCCGCACTTCACCGGTCAAGCGCCGCTCAGTTTCTGCGAACACCGAGAGTCCAAGCGCAGGCTGGACCCTGGCTAGCGGCACTGGGGCAATTGCCAAAATCGAACCGCGATGGCGAAACGGCGCAGTTGCCGACACTGGCGTGGCCGGTTTGGCCGCGACGGCCTGCGCGAATGTAAGCAAGGCCATGAGTGTGGAGGAAAAACAAAGCAGTCTGGGCATACCCACCTCTAGCCACGCACCACGGCGACGGTGAATTTCGACGGGCTATCAATAACCGCATCTCGTACGCGGCCACGGGAAAAGTACTGGAGGACGAGGTATGCGGTATTGCCGGACATGTCGTTGACCATCGGCATGCCAGCATACCCTTCAATGTTGCTCGTTGCCAATTGCGCACTTACCACGTTTATCCACTCGCCTTCAAAGTCCCAATCAACCGTTGAGAGGTCAGTGGCAAAGGAGTCAATCGAGTCGCTATGGCCGCCCGGGCCGGTATCAAACCCAAGCGTCTTGAACAAGATGTCATCTCCACCACCACCGCCAAAGTCATTCATTTGGAACTTCGTGAAGGTCCGATTTCTAACCTGCAGCAAAAGGAAACTACCTAGCTGGCCCTTGAACTGCAAGACAGTGTCGAGAATTTCTTGGTTCGCTGACGCGGAGCCGCCTGCGACAAGATCCCATTCCTTGATTTCAATTTCCGCATCGGTCAAGTTGTACATGGCGCGCATAAAACGGGCCATGTCCGCACAATCGCCGACAGACGAGTTTCCAGAAGGCTGCTCTGGGTCGCAGCCAAACTCCTTTGCCCCACCAAAAGGTGAACACAGAACAGGATCAAAGGAAGTGGCGAGAACCCCTAAGGTCACCCAATCAACGGCCTGAATGCCGGAGCCCACGTAACGCTTCTTGACAGAATCTGAGTCAGTTACGATGTAGAAGTCCGTGTTGTTAGTCTCCTTAAACACCGCAAGATCGGTCATTTTCGGCGCCAACAGAAGGTCGTCTTCTGCGGAATAGACAACTCGGCTTGCGCCGCCGCCAATGGCAAACTCTCCGTGATAGAGGCACTCCTCTATTACCTTGAGGTAAAGCAACGGACTCTCCCTAACGACTGTGAACATCAGACACGCGGCACAACTCCATGGCATGTATGCATTATCTATTGAGGTCTTGTCCGCAACTTGGGCATCAGTAACGGCATCTTTCCAGCTGGTCGACTTGTCAGCTGCGACCGCGCCCGCGTTCTTGATGCGCCAAAGTGCCCCGTCTAGTATTTCGCCAATTTTGACAACAACTTCTCCGTCACGGAGCGACTTGAGAAACTTCCATGGCGTCTCGTCACAGAATTCGGAAGGGCTGCGTGCGATATTGGCTTTCAAGTCAGCGGCAAGTTTTTGTACATAGCCCTCTACGACCTTTGCTTTGGGCACAGCCGTTGCGATCAGCGTGTAGTGCAGCCGGTATTTGCCATAACCACCGGCAAGATCATTGAAGTAGCTCTTCGGGGCGTCTTTGGTTCCCGGCGGATGCAACTTGAGGAATTCTGCAGTGAGAGGTAGTGTAATGTTGCCAAGCGAATCATCGGTGAACTTGAAGTCCTCCACGTCGTATGCAGCCAGGTACACACCGATTTGTTCCGCGTCCTTTTGTTCAGTCGCAACGTCAAAAACAAACGGGTGGTTCAAGGCAACGAATTCGCCGTTGTCGACGTCCTTGGGCGACGAAACCCACTGTTCGTAGTACTTTCGGGCTTTGCCCTTGACGTCCTTGTACTTATAGGCTGATACGTATAGCGTATCATCTCCGGCGTCATCTGTTTCCAGACACTCCACCGAGTTCAGAAAGACTTCCACAGTATTAGCCACGAAGGACCTCATCTTTCGTAGCTACCGGTAAT
The DNA here is from genome assembly GCA_964230235.1 of Myxococcota bacterium. Lineage (GTDB taxonomy): Bacteria > Myxococcota_A > UBA9042 > UBA9042 > UBA9042 > SXRM01. Next base: position 948 of record CAXRHS010000227.1, on the reverse strand, counting down.
CGACCGTGCCGACCCTGCCTCGGCATGTCTAAGCCCGGGTGACCGCCGACGCTCCGAAGTGTGAAAACGCGCCAACCTGGCCGAATGATCAAGCGCCCTTCGCTTGCCGCGTTGCGAGCGACAGCCCCATGTTCAGAAACGTTCACATCGTCACTTCCGGGCTGAGCGCAATGACATGCAGCATCGCTTGCCGAGGTCGGCCAAGCGTTTGCCATCTGCAGTATGCCGTGATCTCGTCCCCTTACAAGGTCAGCTGGCCCTGTGCTGCGTCTGCGGTGTAGATTTTGGGCCAGTTGAATGGGGACGATTCCCGAAACGCACAACTCAGCCGCCCGCCCGATGCCCCCTGCACCAGCGACGGGCAACCGCTGGACCACATCGCCCGCTTCAAGCGCCTCGACAAACACGCCATGCCGGCCCGTTGCAACATGCCGCGGAATCTCGACGTCCAGCCGGTACTCACCATCCGGACCGGACCGGCCTTCGGCCAGATGCGTGACACCACCGCGCCCTTGCACCAGAACGCGCACCTGCGCACCAGCGACAGGTCGCCCAGCCGGATCGACGACACGTCCGGTCACAGCCTGCCGGCGCCCGACTTGCGCGGAGTACGTCTGCTCGCTCATTCGCTACGCCTCCACCGACTCCACCCAACTGGTCAGGATCGTCGAGGCCGACGCCCGTGCATACCACGCCTGGCCGACAATGTCGCCGTGCAGTTCGCGGGTCAGCTGGACTGCGCCGGCTCCGGCCTGCAGCACGATGCCGTCGCCGGCGGCACTGGGCGGCCGCGTATTGACGGTGACGTAGTCGGTTCCCGCTGGCGCGAGAAACAGCAAGGCCGCGCGGTTGGGGCTTGGCGGCACCAAAACGGCAGGCGTCGTCGTCGAAGTCGCGGTCTGTAGGCTCGAAGTGCGCATGGTCGTTGGCAGTCCTTGCGCGGCGCCT
>CAXRHS010000226.1:0-3778 GCA_964230235.1 Myxococcota bacterium | reverse complement strand
ACCCACGCCTTGTTGCCGGCCGTCAAGCAATTGAACTCCGCCTGGCTGCGGAACGTGACCCACACATCGGGGTCGCCGGCCTTGTCGGCGGGCTTGGAGGCGCACACGGGATTGACGTTGAAGTAGTCGACTTCGGGGCAGCAGCCTTTGCCGTTGTACAGTTCTGCGGCCGAGCACTTGTCTTTGGGGGTGGCCGAGACGCCCTTGCAATCCGCGACCTTGGCGCCCGCATTGGTGGCGAGGCAGGCGTTGCGGTACGACTGGCCCTTGCCGGTCGGCAAGATGCCGCACACCGGGTTGCAGTCCTTGGGGCAATTGGCGGCGGTGGCGCTGGCCTTGCTGGCCTCGGCAAAGCACTCGCCGTCGCACTCTTTGGTCAGCTTGTCGGCCTCGCAGGTGTCGCTCTTTTGGGTCAGGCCCAGGCCGAAGCAGCCCTGCTTGTCGCAGTTCTTCATCGCGCACTGGGTCGCATAGGTCTTGCCGTCTTCTTTGGCGCACACCGGCTGGTACAGGTTCATCGGGCAACCGCCGCCGTTGGGCGGGGGCTGGCTGCAACTGGACTTGCACTTGCCGGCCGCGTAGGGCGTCTCGGTGGTGGTCAGGTCCATGCACTTGGCCTGGCAGGGCAATTCCACCGCTACCTTGGCGCCGGACTTGAGCGTCGCGCAGCCCTCAAAGCTGCCAACACAGTCGGCATTCTTGGTGCAGGACTTGGTGCTCTCGTTGACCGCCTTGCCGGCCTCGTACAGGGTGCATTTGTTGGTGGCGTTCTGGGTGTTGCACTTGACTTCGACGTTGGCGCAGTCCTTGCACGAGGGGCAGGCCCCTTTCTTGATCTTGCTCTCATAGCCGGCCGGCCAGTCAAAGGCCTTGAGCTTGTTGATGGCGTCGCAGTCGTTGAAGTAGGTGGTGCCATCGACGCAGATGTTGGCTTCTGGACAGGCGGTCAGGCAGTTGGCCGCGACACCGCCGGCGCAATCGGGCAACGGCAGCTTGGGCTTGGGGGGACCATCGGTGGCGATGTCGCTGCCCGCAGCGGTGGTTTCGGCCTCGACGGTCGCGTCGGTGTCCTGGGCTGCGGCATCGCCGTCGACCACCGCAACGTCGTCCGCGGTTTCCGCGGTCGTCCCTGTGTCACCGTCGACCGTCGCGCCGTCAGAGCCACCGTCTGGCTTGGTGGTGGTGCCGCCGTCGCTGGTTTCGGCCGCGGCTGCGTCGGTCGCCGCGACGTCGCCCTCTTCGCCGTCCGGTTCGTCGGTCGCGCCGCTGGTGGTGTCGGGCTTGGGATCCGGGTCACTGCAAGCAGCCATGACCGCCAGACAGCCTGCAAAGGCCAGAAGGGCCTGCGCAAGAACAAGTCGATCGCCGATGGCGCGGAGCGGAGCGGCGAGTCGACTTGCAAAGTCGCGAGCTTGCGACCCACTGAGCAAGCAGCGGGCCGACGTGGAAAATCCAATGGATTTTTCACTTGCCCCAAGACACGGCGAAATGCAAAACAGGCTCATGTTCAGGCCTCCTAGGGCAAGGCAGCGCGCGCGTTCGGGTGGCCCCCGCGGCAGCGCTACCGGACCTGACAGGGCGCGGGATCGGCGGTCGCGGGGGGCGCCGGAGCCAGGTCGAGGCCGCAGTATGCCCGAGGCGAACGCCCTGTGCAAAGAACCGCGGGCGCAAGCGGAACGGTCTGTCGCACGGCGACCGGGCGACCGGAACCGCCGCCTTGTGCCCGCAGCCGCCCGCGGCTATGCTCGGCGCGCTTTCTTGGAGGCAGCACGTGTCCAGCTACAACCGGGTCATTCTCATCGGCAACTTGGGCCACCAGCCCGAACTCAAGTACACCAGCAGCAACCGCCCGGTGACGGAGTTGCGCATTGCGGTCAACCGCAGTTGGACCGACAAGAACGGCCAGCGCCAGGAGAAAGCCGACTGGTTCTCCATCGAGGTGTGGGACAAGACCGCCGAGTTCTGCGAACGCTACCTGAGCAAAGGCCGCACCATCCTGGTCGAAGGCCGGCTGGCCACCGACGAGTGGACCGACAAAGAGGGCCAGAAGCGCACCAAGGTCAAGGTCGTGGCCGACAAGGTCAACTTCATGGGGCCGCGCGGGGACGCAGAGGGCGGCGGCGGCTACGCCCGCGGTGGTGGCGGTAGTGGCGATCGCGGCCCGGCGCCGCGCGGTTCAGACAGCGCCCCGCCTCCGCCAGCAGACGATTACCATCCGCCAGAAGACGACATTCCGTTCTGAGTCCCGCTTGACAGCGTTGCCGCGCTGCGCCGAGGTTGCCCATGACACCCAAGCTCGGCGCCTACCTGGTCGAGTACCGCTACCGCGTCGACCCGCTGGTTCACGATCAGCTGTGGCCGCTGTTGGCGGTGGTGCGCGACTATGCGGACCACCTGGGCCTTGCCGCCTTCGAGACCTGGCAAGAAGACCAGGACCCCTGGACGATCATCGAGATGCACGCCTACGACAGTTGGGGGCACCACCAACGTGTGGCGGACAAGCCGCAGCACCCCGACATGGACAAGGTGTACGAGAGCATGGACCGGTTGATCGAGGGCGGTTTGCGATCGGTCCAGACGCGGGCCTATACGGTGGTGCGGCTGCCGGCGGCCCCGCCCTGATCGCAAGCTGTCGCCGCGCTGGCGCCGGCAGACCGGCTTCGCTACCTTGACCACCATGAACTGCCCCGCCTTCCATTGGTGCCTGGTTGTCGCGACGGCGGCCGGCCTTGTCGCCTGTGGCGACGACGGACTGGTCCAGGGCACCACCGCGGTCCAAGGCGCAGATGCGCCCACTGCCGGCGACGTCGCATGGATCGACGCTTCCGTGGTGGCGGCGCGCGACCAGTGGATCACCCAAGAAGCTGCCGACAGTCCGCGCGCACCCGAAGCGGCCCAAGACGCTGCGCCCGTGGATGCCGCAGACACCCCACAGGTCGACGCGCCGGAAGCGGTGGACGCTACGCTGACCGTCGACAGCACGGCGGACAGCGACCCCGGCTGCCCGCCCTGCTCCGCCGGCTACACCTGCTTTGACGGCGGCACCAACGCGCTGCCCGTGTGCGTGCCGGCCGCCCAGTTCGCCTGCGCGCCGTGCCAGGACGACGCCACCTGCCTGGGCGGCCTGTGCGTGGGCGAAGAGGGCCAGGGCTACTGCCGCATCCCGTGCGCGGTCGGGGCCAGCGGTTCCAGTTGTCCGGCGGGTATGGACTGCCTCAACGACCCAGCAACCGGCAAAGCGCTGTGCACCCCGCAGACCGGGTTGTGCAGCTGCACGGCAAAGAACGCGGGCGCCGCCAAGGCCTGTCAAACCGTCAATGATCAAGGCACTTGCGCGGGTGTGGTGTTGTGCGGCGCCAGCGGCTGGTCGGCGTGCAACGCCAAAACGCCGGCCGCGGAGACCTGCAACGGCGCCGACGACGACTGCGACGGCCAAAGCGACGAGGGCTTGGGCGGCGGTGCCTGCACGCTCGGTCCGAGCGCGTGCGTTGGCACGCTGGTCTGCCAGGGCGCGGCCGGCCTGCAATGCCAGGTGAACGCCGCAGCCGAGGCCTGCAACGGCGCCGACGACGACTGCGATGGACTGACCGACGAGGGGCTGGACGGCAAGCCATGCGCCAAGGCGGCGGGGCTCAATTGCGGGGGTATCACGGTGTGCCAAGGGGTCGCTGGACTTGCGTGCAGCGTTTCGACAACCACCGAGGCGTGCAACGGCGTGGACGACAACTGCGACGGCCAGACCGACGAAGGGCTGGCAGGCAAGCCGTGCACCCTTGCG
>CAXRHS010000225.1:0-4056 GCA_964230235.1 Myxococcota bacterium | reverse complement strand
GGCTCAGGGGCATCGTCTGCGGCAACCCGACAGCACAACGACTCGCTGCGCGCGCGCAGCGGCTCGATCCGCATCACCGCCTCGATTTTTCCGTCGCACTGCTGACCGTTGCAGTCGACATACAGCAGCATGTTGTCCAGTCCGTGGAAGGCCATCGCCTGCAGCGCCTCCCAAGTCTGGCCGATTTGCAACTCGCCGTCGGACAACATCACCACCACCCGGCCACGCTGACCGCAGCGTCGCCGTGCCATCGCAACGCCTGCGGCCTGCGAGATGCCCTGGCCGAGCGAACCGGCCATCACTTCCATGCCTGGCGAGTGCTCGGCGCCAATCATCTCGACCGACGAACCGTCGCAATTGAACTGCTCCAAGCCGGCCGGATCCATGCGGCCGCACTCCACCAGGGTGGCGTAGACCACCAGCGCATAGTGGGCCGGAGACAAGAAGAAGCGGTCGTGCTGCGGCCCAGGCGTGCCGTTGAAGTACGCCCCCGTGCGATAGGCGCGATTGGCGGGACCGGGCACGCCCGCAAACGGTTGCGGCAGGATTGGCAGCCCCACGGACGGCAAGTGCAAGATGTGCAGGTACAGGGTTGCCAGCAGCTCAGCGGCGCTGCACGCCTGGCTCATGTAGCCGCCATCGTGCGCCAAAGTATGGGCCAGCACGCGGCACCGGATGTCTGCCGCGGTCAACTGCACTTCGGCAACCCAGGCCAGGTCCGTCACCGCAGCGTCCGATCTCGGCGGGTCCCGCCCGCCGCGCCGAGGGTAGCGCAGGCAATGCCGCAAAAGGTCAGCCCCGGCACTGGGATTGTCACGGCTTGGTGCGCCGTCTCGGGCCGGCAACAGCAGGCAATGCGGCTTGCCAAACACGGCCCACCAGGGCTCAATACGCCCATGCAGTTGCCGCCCGCCTATTGGCGAACCGAACCCCGAGCGCGCCACATGGCTGGTGCGTCGACGGCGAAGGCAGGCCGGTCGCCGAGGGCCCGTGAAAAATCGAATCGATATTCCACGTTGGCCCGTTGCCGGCCGAGTGGGTCGCAACCTCGCCACTGTGCAAGTCGACTCGCCGCTTTGCTCCGCTTTCCTGTCGATCGACTTGTTTTTGCACGACTTCCAACGAGGCTCACGCAACAATGCCTGCACGGTCACCCTACATTGCGCTCATCACGGCGGCCGAAGCGCGCGCCCGCGACGACGACCTGCCGCTGCTGACCGCCGCCCTGCGCGCTGCGGGCGCCACCGTCGCGCACGTCGACTGGGACGACCCGACTGCCAACTGGTCGCGCTTTGACGCCGCGGTGATGCGCTGCCCCTGGGACTACACGCGGCGCCGCGACCAATTCCTGGCTGCCGTCGAACAGATGGCGGCGCAGACGCGGGTTTTCAATCCGCCGGCGGTGCTGCGCGCCAACACCGACAAGCACTATCTTGGCAGCCTGGCCGAGGCCGGCGTTCCGGTGGTGCCAAGTCTTTTCTTGACGGCTGCGGACGACCCAAACGCGCTGGTCGCATGGCTTGGCGATCAAGGTGCCGCGGACTGCGTGGTCAAACCGACCGTCGGCGCGGGCTCGCAAGACGCGCGGCGCTTTGCCGCCAACCGGCGCGTGGATGCAGTCGCGCACGCCGCTTCACTTGTCGGCCGCGGCGGCGTTGCGCTGGTGCAACCGTACCTCGACCGCGTCGATGCGCAAGGTGAGACCGCGCTCATCTACCTGGGCGGCACGTTCAGCCATGCCATCCGCAAAGGCCCGCTGCTGCGGCGCGGCGAAGTGGCGGGGCCTGCCCTGTTCGCCGCCGAGACCATTGGCCCGCGCGAACCGACGGACGACGAGCGGGCATTGGCCGAGCAGGCTCTGGCAGCCGTGGCAGGGCCGCTTCTGTACGCGCGGGTCGACGTGCTGCGCGATGCAGCAGGCGGGCCGCGGCTGTTGGAGCTTGAACTGACGGAGCCTTCGCTGTTTTTCGCCCATGGTGCCGGATCGGCGCAGCGGCTGGCCAGCCTGATCATCGCGGCGTGCCGGGGCCACGCCGCGCTGGCTTGAACGGCGGCAAGGTTGCCAGAGCAAGAGGACGCGACTGGTCCCATTGCTTTGGCCGCGCCTTGACCTGGCCGGTCCTCTGGCCGTACCGTGCAAGCGCGTCCCGCGCGCCAGGAGTCAGCCATGCCTCGCACCACTTCGACTACCGCAACGACCCTGTTGACAGCGTTTGCTGCTGTCGCGTGCTTGTTGACCGCACACGCCGCCCACGCCGAACCGGTCGAACTCGCCGTGCAGGGTCGCGTGACCTCGTCCGGCGGCGGACCAGCCAGCGACGGCGCCTACGGCATGGCGTTCGCGTTGTACGACGCCCCGACCGGCGGCAGCGCGGTGTTCAAAGAGCTTTTCATCGCCGTTCCGGTCGCCAACGGCGTCTTTTCTGCGGCGCTTGGCGCGGCCGACACCAAACTGGACAGCGGTGTGTTCGCCAGCGGCAAGCTGCTTTGGATCGGCGTCACCGTCAGCACCGAGGCGGAGTTGCCGCGGGTGCCCATTCGCCGTGTGCCGTTTGCGGTTCACGCCAACCATGCTGCGGTGGCCGGCGATTTGCAGTGCACGGGCTGCGTCGGCAGCGACGACATCGCCAAGGCCGCGGTGACAGGCGACAAGATTGCCAACGGCGCGGTCGGTGCCAACCACGTCAGCTTCAACTGGGCAGCTTCCGACAGCGCCGGCGGACCGGCCAGTTTTGCACTTGGCGCAAACACCGCCAAGCTGGCCGACAAAGCCAAGGCCGCCGACAACGCCAGCTTTGCAGACGAGGCCGCCACCGCCAAGGCCGCCGATCTCGCCAAAGCCCTGCAGTGCAGCGGTTGCGTCAGCCTGGCCATGCTCGGCAAAGACGCCGCCGAGGCCTTCATGTCCACCAAAGGCGGCGCGGTCAACGGCAACGTCGCTGTCACCGGCGATGTCGGCGTGTCCAACGCAATGCAGTTGGGCGGTGTGGACATCAAGGCCGCGCCGTGCAAGCTCGCCGATAGTGGCAAAGTCAGCTTCGACAAAGGCACGCAGCGCCTGTACTTTTGCGATGGATCGGCGTGGCGGCGCATTTCCAGTTGTCTCGGCCAGTGCAAGGCGGCAAGCCAGGTCGCGTGCGGGTTGCCCATCAGCGACGACTGCGGCGACGTCGGCGCCTGCAGCGGCACCGGCAGCGCCTGCGCCGACGGCAAGTCGTGCATCGCCGGCAAGTGCGCCGGCAAACCTGGCGAATCCGCCGACAGCGCGGCCAAGAACTGCAAAGAGGTGCTGGCGGGCGGCGCCAGCAAAGATGGCCTGTATTGGCTCGACCCCGATGGCCCGACCGGCGCCGTGGCGGCCATGCAGGTGTTCTGCGATCTCACCACCGACGGCGGCGGCTGGACCCGCTGTGCCAGCATCGACGAAGCGGCCGCCAACAACAGCAGCCTGGTCATCCAAGAAGGCAACGCCTACCTGACCGACAGCAAGCTCGGCAATGCGTCCTACTGCGGCAAGTGGTACAGCGAACAGGCGCCGCAGGAGATGCTGTTCCACAACCTGACCAAAGGCGCGGACTATGGCGAGGGTCACAAGATCAAGGTGCGGTGGGGCAGCAAGCCGTTTGCGCTCTACAACTACGGCAACAATTCGCCGCTGGAGCTGTGCAAGAACCTGACCACCGGCCAGACCTGGACCGGCTGCCAGTACTCGGCACACTCAGGATGGGAGGACACCTCGTTCTCGTTCACCGTTGGCGGCGTCAACACCGGCTACAGCGGCGTGGCCGACAAGCGACTGATCCTCGGTCCGACCGCCAAGCCGGGTGGCGACAAGTACTGGCACAATTTCGGCGCCGACGGCAATGCCAAGAACAACGCCAATGACTGGGTCAGCGGAATGGCGATCGGCTACGTCTATATGCGTTAGGGCCCGTGTAAAATCTATTCGATTTTCCACGTTGGCCCGTTGCTTGCCAGGTGGGTCGCAAGCTCGCGACTTTGCAAGTCGACTCGCCGCTCCGCTCCGCGCTTGTGTCGATCGACTTGTTTTTACAC